>JANOFP010000525.1:0-1678 GCA_031413675.1 Bacteroidota bacterium | reverse complement strand
GCATATATTAATAATGATTTTGAAAAAGCAGTGAAAGCAATTGTTGCCTGCAAAAGCCGCGTAGTTATAAGTGGAATTGGTAAAAGTGCAATCATTGCACAGAAGATTGTGGCTACTTTAAATTCCACCGGCACGGCTGCTGCATTTTTACATGCTGCCGATGCTATTCATGGCGATCTGGGTTTGGTGCAGCAAGATGATATAATCATTATAATAAGTAAAAGCGGTAGCAGCCCCGAGATAAAAGTGTTATTGCCGTTAATAAAAAATTTTGGGAATACAATCATTGCATTGGTGGGGAATACTGAATCCTATCTTGCAAAAAACTGCGATATAATTTTAAATACGACTGTACAACAGGAAGCTTGCCCCAATAATCTGGCACCAACTACAAGTACAACGGCACAACTGGTAATGGGTGATGCACTCGCAGTTTGTTTAATGGAGCTGAAAGGATTTGGTACAGACGATTTTGCAAAATTTCATCCGGGCGGTATGTTAGGTAAAAAACTATACTTAAGAGTGGATGATTTATATAAAGACAACTTAAAGCCATCGGTAAAGTCAACGCAAAGTTTAAAAGAAGTGATAGTTGAGATGACAGGAAAAAGATTGGGTGCAACAGCCGTAGTGGATGATGAAAATAATTTGTTGGGTGTAATAACCGATGGTGATTTAAGAAGAATGCTGGAGAGTGCAACTACACTGGATAATGTGATTGCGCAAAATTTGATGACTGCAAATCCAAAAACAATTGATGCCGATGAACTGGCAGTTGACGCTTTGGATATGATGCGAAAAAAAGAAATCACTCAATTGGTAGTAACCTATCAAAAAAAATATCTTGGTATTATTCATTTACATGATTTAATAAAAGAAGGATTGATATAACCCGGTGAAAAGATTATTGGTTTAGTAGTTCTATTTCTCATTCACTACTCACCATTCACTATTCACTATTCACTATTTGCTATGAACAAACATCAATACGTTGCAATAATGGCTGGCGGCATCGGCACTCGTTTCTGGCCGCTGAGCAGGACAGGTTTTCCAAAACAGTTTTTAGATATATTGAATACCGGGCAAACAATGATTCAGCAAACGTATAACCGGTTTGCAAAATTTATAGCCCCTGAAAATATTTATGTTGTTACACTAAAAGAATATGTAGAGCTTGTAAAAAAACAATTGCCACATTTGCCACCCGAAAATATAGTGGCCGAACCAAGCCGCAAGAATACAGCCCCTTGTATTGCTTATATTTCTTTTAAGTTGTTAAACAAAAATCCCAAAGCCTCTTTGATTGTTGCGCCAAGCGATCATCTGATACTGGACGAAACAAATTTTATAGACATTTGTAAAAAAGGATTGGATTTTGTAAGCCATCTTAATTCTTTTGTTACAATTGGTGTGCAACCCAACTCCCCGAATACGGGCTATGGTTATATTCAGCACAATGGCAAGGAAGCCGTTTCGGGTTTTTTTAAAGTGAAAACTTTTATAGAAAAACCAAACCTGGAAATGGCAAAAACATTTGTAGTGAGCGGTGACTTTTTATGGAACGCAGGTATTTTTATCTGGAAAGTGGAAAAGATAATTGCTGCTTTTGAAAAACATTTACCCGAAGTATATGAATTATTTGCAGCGGAAAAAGAAAAATTTAATACGGATGAAGAAG
>JANOFP010000524.1:0-3616 GCA_031413675.1 Bacteroidota bacterium | reverse complement strand
ACCAAAAAGGAAATAGCCCAAAGTTGCTGCAAGCCCCTGTATGATAGAAATTATCGGGATACCCAGTGCACTTGCTTTTACAATTCTTTTTGTCTCAGATGCCAGTATTTCTATATTATTATGCTTGTTCACGGTAAAGTAATGGAACAATACCTGGGCATTATTATTCCTCTCAAGCATAATAATATAGAAATACTGGCATCTGAGACAAAAAGAATTGTAAAAGCAAGTGCACTG
Source organism: Bacteroidota bacterium (assembly GCA_031413675.1). Lineage (GTDB taxonomy): Bacteria > Bacteroidota > Bacteroidia > Chitinophagales > Chitinophagaceae > VBAR01. The sequence continues at coordinate 3,379 of JANOFP010000524.1, read as the reverse complement.
GGTATCCCGATAATTTCTATCATACAGGGGCTTGCAGCAACTTTGGGCTATTTCCTTTTTGGTATTGATGACTATGTACTTTGGGGATTTATTACAGGGGTATTTGCATTTTTCCCTGTAGTGGGAACAATGCTTATCTGGATTACACTTGTTATTTCACTATCTGCAAGCGGAGATACCTGGAATGCAACCTGGCTTTTTTTCTACAGCGCTATAGTTACCGGCAATGTTGATTACTTGGCAAGAATTACATTGCTAAAAAGAATGGGGAATATACATCCGGTAGTTACAGTTCTCGGTGTGTTAGTTGGTCTGGGACTATTTGGATTTATTGGTTTAATCTTTGGGCCATTACTTGTGAACTATATCGTTCTTCTTTTCAGAATTTATTCAAATGAGTTTATAGAAAATAAACCCGACTCCTGATCAATTTTGTATCGAATGAAAAAGGTAGAAGTAATAAAATAACTAAATGCTATAAACAAAATGGGAAAATTGCATGATTCTATCAAACCTGCACACAAAGAATTTATAGAAAAGCAGCATATCTTTTTTGTAAGTACAGCTCCGTTAAGTGCAGAAGGCAGAATAAATCTTTCTCCAAAAGGATTGGATTGTTTTCGTGTGTTGAGTGATCATCAGGTTGGCTATATGGATCTTATAAGCAGCGGCAATGAAACTTCGGCACATACCTTAGAGAATGGAAGAATAACTATACTATTTTGTTCGTATGAAGGGGCTCCAACTATTTTACGGTTATATGGAAAAGGATTTACGGTTTTACCAAATACAAGGGAATGGGATTTTTTTTCACCTCATTTTAAAATTTTTCCAAGTACCCGGCAACTGATAATAGCCAATATCGATTTGGTACAAACGTCCTGCGGTTTTGGTGTGCCCCTTTTTAATTATGCCGGAGAAAGAGATATGCATTTTGATTGGGCTGAGAAAAAAGGTGCAGATGGATTGATTGAATATGTACAACAAAATAATTTGAAAAGTCTGGATGGATTGCAAACGAATCTTGGCTTGGCTCAGAAATAATTCAATATACTTTGTGTTAAAAACTATTTTGCAGGCAGTAACCTTTTAAAAATTACTCTTACAATTCAACTCTGTGTAATGGGTGAGGTTGCCTCAATATTTTTTACTTTTTTGCGGTAATTGTTAAATAAATTATTCCAGCGGAGTTTGAGTACGCCGAGTATGCCTTCTTTTACAATACTCTTATTCATTTTTGAGTTACCCATCGTTCTATCCTGAAAAATAATCGGTACTTCTTTTATTCTAAATCCAAGTTTCCATGCAGCATACTTCATTTCTATCTGGAATGCATAACCAACAAACTGTATCTTATCAAGATTAATGGTTTCTAATACTTCTTTTTTATAACACATAAAACCGGCTGTGGGATCTTTCACCGGCATCCACGTAATCATTCTTGTGTAATAGGAAGCACCCTTTGAAAGTGCAATACGATCCCAGGGCCAGTTCACGACACCTCCACCACTTACATAACGTGAACCAACAGCCAGATCAGCGCCGCCATTTTTACAGGCATCAAATAAATGTTGTAAGTCATTTGGGTTGTGCGAAAAATCAGCATCCATTTCAAAAATATACTGATACCCTTTTTCGATAGCCCATTTAAACCCGTGAATATATGCAGTACCCAGTCCAAGTTTCCCTTTTCGCACTTCTAAAAATAATTGAGATGGAAATTTTGAGAAAAGTTCATGTACAATTTCAGCGGTACCATCCGGCGAACTATCATCAATTACCAATACATGAAATTGCTGATTCAATCCAAATACAGCATGCAGAATGGAACTGATATTTTCCTTCTCATTATAAGTTGGTATGACAACAAGTTTTTCCACCATAAAAAAGTGAACAACGAATTTACAGAAAATGACAGAGTAATCCTGTTAATTTTTTGTAAGGGGAAAATTAATTCGTTAGCTTTTCTTAAGCATGGTACGGGTATAAATTTCCCGAAGCTTAAGTTTTGTGTGTTGAGGAAAATCGCCTTTCAGCATCCAATCATAATACTGAGGTTCCGATTTTAGTATATCAGCTACCGGTCGTCCTTTATGTTTACCAAAATTAAAAACTTCGATTCCATTTTCCATTACAAAGCGACGGGCAAAGTCAACTATCACTTCTTCACCGATTGCTTTAATTATCGTGTCAACGCTGTTGCCAAGATTTGGATAACGGATTACCTGGGCTTCCAGTATTTCATGTGTAGCAGAGGCATCCACTTCGGCGCCATGTGCTCCTTCCAAAGTTTTATTGCAATAAAATTTATAGGCTGCACTTAATGTACGCTGCTCCATTTTATGAAAAATATTCTGTACATCAACCAGTCTTCTGCCTTTCATCTCAAACTCAACATCAGATCTTAAAAATTCTTCCATCAACAGTGGTATATCAAACCGGTTACTGTTATACCCTGCAATATCACAACCATCAAGCATCTGCTTCAGTTCCTGTGACGCTACTTTAAATGTAGGAGCATCTTTTACCATTTCATCTGTTATGCCATGTATATCACTTGCCCCCTTTGGAATTGGAATAAGCGGGTTAATCAATTTCCGCTTTACACTACGGCTTCCATCAATCAGAATTTTTACAATGGCAATTTCTACAATCCTGTCAGAACCAAGATTTACACCGGTAGTTTCCAAATCAATAAATGCAAGAGGCTTAGTAAGTTGGAGCATGAAATATTAAAATTAATGGACGGCAAATATAAACTTAAAAGCCAGATAGAGTCAAATCTTTATCTTCGGGCACTAAAATCAATAATTTTTCGTTTATAAAAAAAATATCCACCAATGAAAAACAAAATTATCGCCTTTATGGGTATCCTTTTTCTGGTTGTAGCAATCAGTTCATGTGCCACTTCAAGAAAGTTCGGATGCCCGACAGTTTCTAAAAATGAAACAAAAACTAACAAGGTGTAAAAAACTTTCGCCTATATTTGCTCCATCAATGAGAACATTCACACATAATCATCATCATTTCTTGCCAACAGGTAAGCCGTGACGGTATTATGTGAAAACATAAATATTTTAAGGGTTTACTACGGTAAGCCCTTTTTTTATTTAACCAATTTTTTAAAAGATACATAAAAAAAACACTGACTATTAAAAAATAAAAATGGATAAGAATACAAATTTAAAAGTAGCTGTTCAAAAAAAAGGCAGGCTCTATGATGGTTCAATAGCCTTATTGAAAGAATGCGGCATTGATGTAAGCAACGGAAATAATCAATTGCGTGTACAGGCTGCCAATTTTCCATTGGAAGTCTTTTTTCTACGGGATGATGATATTCCTGAATATGTACAGGATGCTGTAGTAGACATTGGTTTTG
>JANOFP010000523.1:0-2158 GCA_031413675.1 Bacteroidota bacterium | reverse complement strand
ATACAATACTAAAAGCTGGAACCGGCAGAGAAGTAAAAGTTTCAGATACGGTAACAGTTCATTACAAAGGTTATCTTTTTTCTGTAGGAATTATTTTCGACCAAACAAAAGTTAAACCGGCAACTTTCCCACTCAGTAGATTAATACGTGGTTGGCAAATTGGATTATCGGTAAGCCGTATTGGAGGAAAAATAAAATTAGTAATCCCATCTGCTATAGCCTACTCTATACGTACCAGAGGACCAAAAATTCCACCCAATAGCATTCTTGTATTTGAAATTGAGGTGTTGGATGCGAAAGAAGGGAATTAATAATCAGAAAAATAAATAGCCATCGTATTTTCCTGCACGTCTCTTTTATCTTTGATATTTTATTAACTTTCCATTCTTTTAAAATTAATATCCCCGTAATAACCTGCTAACATTCCGGTAATATCACTCGAGTTAATTTGTAACTATTATAAAAAAATAACAATGAAAAAAATTTATTGGCTTACGGTTGTAACGATTGTATTGGCATCTTGCAAAAAAAATGATTTGAAAGAAACAGACAATTCCGGCGCAAATGTTATGGGGTCATCCGCAACAGCTGAGCGACAGGAATCAACCTTATTTTCAGAAACAGGAAGTATTGACATTGGAAACACTGGTGCCGCTGAAATCAGTACTTATGACCCAATGACTAAAAAACTTTTTGTAGTAAATAACAGCGCAGGAAATAATAAAATTGATGTGATCAATCTTACAAATCCCGCTGTTCCTGTTCTATCTGGAAGTATCAGTGTTGTTCCGTATGGCGGATTTGTGAACAGTGTTTATGTCAGCAATGGAAAACTTGCGGCAGCTATCGAGGCTACTGATAAAGTTAGCCCCGGTAAAATTGTTGTTTTTAATACCACAGACTATAGTGTACTAGCTATAAGAACAGTGGGCTCTTTACCTGATATGGTTACCTTTTCACCCGATGGTAAATATATTTTATGCGCAAATGAAGGCGAACCAAATCTTGCTTATACTATTGATCCGATAGGAACAGTTTCAATAATAGAGGTAGAAGATAATTATTCAGTAACCACACTTGACTTCAGTGATTTTGCCGGCCAGGCAGATGCGCTGAAAGCAAAAGGGCTTAGGATATATGGTCCGGGGGCAAGTTTTGCGCAGGATATAGAACCGGAGTATGTCGCCGTTTCTGCAAACTCAAATACTGCATGGGTAACCTTGCAGGAAAATAATGCAATTGCGAAAATTGATATTCGTACCAAAACAATTACAGATCTTTTTCCATTAGGCTTCAAAAGTTTTAATAGTACAGCAAATGCAATAGACCCAAGCGACAATGATGGTGGCATTTCATTCTGTGCATGGCCGGTAAAAGGAATTTACACACCCGATGGAATTACTGTAATGCCGGGAAATGGAATTCCTTTTTTATACACCGCTAATGAAGGTGACGCCAGGGAATACACACCACTTGTTGAAAATAAAAGAGTAGGAAATGCATCAGTTATTTTAGATCCAACTGCTTTTCCAAATGCAGCAACAGATTTTAAACCGAATTCAAAATTGGGAAGATTAAATATTACAACTACACTTGGTGATACAGATGGTGACGGTGATTTTGATGAATTGTATGCACCCGGTGGTCGTTCCTTCAGCATCTGGAACGGAAATACCGGCGCATTAATCTTTGACAGTAAAAATGATTTGGATGTAAGGGCACATGCTGCGGGACGTTATGCTGATTCACGCAGTGATGATAAAGGAACCGAACCGGAAGGTATTACGATTGGCCGGGTTGGAAATAACAATTTACTGTTTGTAGGAATGGAGAGAGCAGATGCTGTTGCTGTTTATGATGTTAACAATCCTGTCAAACCCGTATTTCTTCAGATACTGAATTGTGGTGTGGGACCTGAGGGTGTCCTGTTTGTTGCTGCCGATAAAAGCCCCAATGGAAAAAGCATGCTCATCGTAAGCAGTGAAGTGGATGGTATTATCAAAATTTATTCTACTCCTCTATAGTTAAAAATCACAAACTTTATTTTGAAGCCCCCTTGATGGGGCTTTTTTATGTTTACAAATACTTTAATCCTTATTTAATACCCAATCGCCATACAATTTAGTCCTAAACGAAAATCGTTTCTGATCTAGGTGTT
>JANOFP010000522.1:0-4011 GCA_031413675.1 Bacteroidota bacterium | reverse complement strand
AATGCTTATCCGGCGGCTGCAACACATCTTGTTCATCCTGAAAACGCAGAAACATTTTTGCTTACATAAAAAAAGAACTAACCATGGAAGTACATGCCCACACCCATTCCGCCCGAAAAAAATGGACACATTATTTCTGGGAGTTTTTAATGTTGTTTCTCGCTGTGTTCTGCGGATTTTTAGCAGAGTACCAACTGGAGCATAAAATAGAAAAGGACAGAGAAACGAAGTATATGCAATCAATGGTTGAGGATTTGAAATTGGACACAGCAGAATTAACAGTTCATATCCGCCTGAGAATGGAACGAGATATAATGATCGACTCGTTGATTTTTTTGCTTACCCAAACCAAAATCCGGGAAAGCGGAAACTCTATCTATTATATCAGTCGGATCATTTCACCACCCATCAGTTTTTTTCCCAACGATAGAACCATACAACAGTTGAAAAGTGCCGGCGGCCTGAGGCTTATCCGCAATATGGATATATCCAACAGTATTATGGCCTATGACCGTAAAATGAGACAGTCGGTTTTTGAATTGGGAGATGAACAGCAGGTATGAGTGGAATATAGGCTAAGCGCCAATAAAATATTCAGCGGGCAGGTGTTTCATCAAATGATGAAAACAAAAGAAATTAAAAGACCCATCGGCAACCCAACGCTTTTTTCTGAGGATAAAGCTTTGATCAATGAATTTGTTATGGAAGTGCAATATTTGGAAAAAGTAAATCAGAAACAGGCAATAAGGGCACAAGAACTGGTGGACCAGGCGCGGAAACTGATAGAAGACATCCAGAAACTATATCATTTGAAATAAATCTTTATGGAAGTACATACACACACTCATACATCACGAAAAAAATGGACACATTATTTCTGGGAGTTTTTAATGTTGTTTCTCGCTGTGTTCTGTGGCTTTATTGCAGAGAATCAGCGGGAGCATATGGTAGAACATAAACGGGAAAAAACTTATATGCAATCGCTTATTGAAGATCTGCAAACTGATACTGCCAGAATAAGTCGGGAACTTCGTCGGGGTGTCGTTGCAAGAACAGGGCTCGAAAACCTGATCTCTTTTTTAAATAATGAAACTTCAAAAGATAGTGCTGCGCATTTATACAAATTACATACCCGGTCCGGCCGGGTGGTACATGTGGATTTTGAAGATAGAACCTCATCACAATTAAAAAATGGCGGAAACATGCGTCTTATAAGAAATAAAACTGTTGCTGATTCTATCAGGGATTATCGGGGTTCTATTAAAGTAATGGAAAATATAGATACCCGGTTAGAAGAATATAGAATGAAAGCAATTGATATCGGTGCACAGATATTTCATAATAAATACATTAAATATTCAGACCCGCAGCTTTCTACAGCTTCCGATATTTCCATTTTACCAGGGGCAAAACTTATTAATGACGACCCTTCATTACAGGCATTATATTCAAACAGGCGACAACTTTATTTAAATGTTTTGAATAATTATTTGAGCAATATGGAAGAAATAAAAGCCGAAGCAACCAACCTGATGGGGCTGATAAAGAAAGAGTATCATATAAAATAGTTACCAATATGGAAGTACATGCACATACTCATACCGCCCGAAATAAATGGACCCATTATTTCTGGGAGTTTCTGATGTTGTTCCTGGCTGTGTTCTGCGGATTTTTGGCGGAGTACCAGTTGGAACATAAGATTGAAAAAGACAGAGAAAAAGTTTATATGAAGGCAATGGTTGATGACCTGAAAAAAGATACGGCCAATATAAATACGGCTGTAGCAGGCAATCGTATTTTTATTAATGGACTCGACACTCTGCTGGATTTATTGTCAAATCCTCAACAGGATGTCAGTTATCAGCGTAAAATATTCATCTACTCCCTGAAAAATACGTACTGGTATATGACCATCCATTTTTCTGAACTCACCCTTTCGCAGTTAAAATACAGCGGCGGATTCCGGCTGATAAAAAACCGTGAAGTGGCAAACAACATTCTCCAATATGACCAGGGACTAGATGCTTGCAAATACCATTATGATTTTTTGCTTAATTATTTCCATATCTATGAAGCCTCCCAAAAGGAACTTTTTAATTTGAGCCTTGCCCGAAAAATTTTTAAGGACATCGAAAAGAATTTCAGGATAGTGTTACTCCCATTTAGCGAATTTGAAAGGCTGGTAGATGAAGGAAGCTATCTGGACAATAAAAACCCGGAACTGCTTTCCAGGTATCATGATGATATTTTGTATTACCAGACTACGCTAATTAATTTAACCAATATTATTGCCAGTCAGAAATCGTCCGCAGATTCACTTATACAATTAATTCGAAAAAAATATCGCATAAAAGAATAAACTTATGGAAGTACATACCCACAGTTCTCCCGCCCCAGGCGGGACCCACACCGCCCGAAAAAAATGGACCCATTATTTCTGGGAGTTTCTCATGTTGTTCCTCGCTGTGTTCTGTGGATTTTTTGCAGAATATAATCTGGAACATAAAATTGAAAGGGAAAGAGCCAGGGAATATGCCATTCAACTATATAACGACTTAAAAGCAGACTCTTCGGACTTTAACTCTGAGATTGAATTTTCGAAAAGGTCTGTACATAAGCTGGATACACTATCTCTATTACTAAACGATTATCGCAATCAGAATCCCTCTCCTGAGGTCATTTATATGCTGAGTGCATTTGCATTGCGGGAAAATGTTTTTGAACCCATCACAACTGCAATTGAGCAATTAAAGAATTCCGGTAATCTCAGGTACATGGGAGATATTGCTTTACGCAGAATCTTTTCTGAATATGATGTATACATTCAGATTTTAAAAACCCATTATGACAGAAGCGCTTCAACAGAAAATGAAATAAAAAAAATATTGACCCAAATTCTGAATATTAAAGAAGTCTCTTTTGTAAGCAAAAGCAATGCGAATGAATTAACTCTATTTCCCGGGAAAGTTGAATTAAATGCTTCAGACTTATTATTATTAAAGCAATATGCAAACTGGTGTATCTTGAAACAACAAAATTTAAAAAAGCGAATCTCAGTTTTGACAACTGCGCAAAGGGAGCTTAGAAAATTAATTCAGAAACTTAAGGATAACTTTCATTTCAAATAACTCATTACAATATTGATAATATTAATTACTTATGGAAGTACATCATCACAGTTCTCCCGCCCCAGGCGGGACCCACACACCACGAAAAAAATGGACACATTATTTATGGGAGTTTTTAATGTTATTTCTTGCGGTGTTCTGTGGATTTTTAGCAGAGAACCAACGGGAGCATATGATAGAACACCAGCGGGAAAAAAAATTAGTGGTAGAATTAATGGAAGATATTAAAATAGATTCCGGGTACCTGGACTTATGTATAAAAAAGTTTGTGCCGAATCATTCAATCCTGCTGGATTCTGCAATTACCCTTTTACAGCAAACTGGCCATGAAAAAGACAGGGAAACCTATCAGGCCTATTTAACAGCGACAGAATGGAATTATAATTATGCCCCTACGGAACGCACCTTATCCCAACTAAGAAGTTATGGGCACCGGCTGATAAGAAAAAGCGCAGTTACGGATATTTTAAGCAGGCTTGAAATATTGTATAAAGTTTATTCCAGCATAAACGATCATATTCATGCACTGCAAAATGATATTGATGAATCAGCCTATATTTTTGCCGATAAAAATATTATAAACCATCTTTTCATTACAACGTATCCTTATCCGGACGATGTATCAATAAAACTGAGTGATATACCTGCTTCTGCCCGGATCAACAGAACCGATCCGGGTATTCAGCATGTAATTACCAAATTAAGAAAGTACAATTATTATTTAGCCACAAGCCTCAAAGGCGATTATATACGGATCTTAAAATTCCACCGGACTATAATTGCTATTTTAAAAAAAGAATATCACCTGAAATAACAACTTATGGAAGTACATTCCCACACCCACACCGCCCGAAAAAAATGGACACATTATTTCTGGGAGTTT
>JANOFP010000521.1:0-4625 GCA_031413675.1 Bacteroidota bacterium | reverse complement strand
AAATATTTGTTCAAAGGGGTTGACTCAAAACCCGTTGCCCTGCAGTTCGGGTACCTGCTCAAGTACCTCTGTTCTGGAAACTTGCCCTTCTAATGGAACGAATCTTGTTTCTAGTTTTAAAAACGCTCAACTTTATATTTCTGGAAATGGATGTTTGGATGGTACTTGTGCCGGTTCGGTATGGCGATTTGCAGATATTACAAATTCAATTGGTACTGAGATTAATGCTACTATTACCATTGATGAAGTGGTTAATGCGCATTTAGAAAAAATAGATGATGATGGAGCAAAGGATCAGGCTGGTATTTCGGTTCAAGCCTTTTTTTCGCCAATTTTGCGAAGCGATATTCAATTGAACGGAAACGATCGTAAAGGCTATATTCAGTTTACTCTCCGGTTTTTTAAAGCTGGTATTGGCGATGGGTATTCCTTACTTACCAACCTATCTTATCTCAGTGTTTTAAATTATGATATTGATGGAAGCAATGCTGGAAATATAAATACTGGTACTTCAGGTAGTTGGTACAGAGAAAATGTTTATTTAAAAGAATTATCAACTAGTAATCCATCTATCAGTCTTGATCAATCTACAGAATTGAATTTGGTAAACTATACAGATGCATCAGACAAATGGCTGGGAAGTATGAGTTCGTTGTGCGATAGATCCGGAATTTCGAAATGCAGTCAGCTGGCAATGGCTGGCCGCTTTGCAAATCCTCAGTATAGTGTCAGCTTCCGGTTAGGTTATGATTATAATGCGGGTGGTAATATCGGTATGCCATTATCACAATATGGAATTAAATTAAGCTGCTTTAATTATTTAACGCAAATACAATTGCCGGTTAATCTTTATGAATTTAAAGCTAAGCGGGTTGGTAATAATGCACAGCTTGAGTGGACTACTACATACGAGCAATTGAATCAGGGTTTCCGGGTTCAACGGAAAACGGGAAATGCAGATTTTGGGGATGTTGGTTTTCTTCAAAGCCTTGCACCCGGTGGCAACAGCCAGATAAACCTTAACTATAGTTATACAGATCCCAATACAAACAAAGGAATTACGCAGTACCGGATTTTACAAACAGATTTGCAAGACAAAGTTCGGGTGAGTGAAATAAGATCGGTTTTGGGTTTAGGTCAAAAAAATACGGTAGTTATTTTTCCAAATCCGGGATATGAAGGAAAAGTAAATATTGTATTTGATGATGCAAGAGCAGGGCGGGACGTAAGCATAAATGATTTTATGGGTCGCATTGTAAAACAATGGAAACAGTTTACAGGAAATACAATCAGTGCAGAAAATCTTTTACCCGGAATTTATACAGTAAGAATTCAGGATAAAGAAACAGGCGAAATTAAAACACAAAAATTTATTATCAGTCAATCGAAATTATAACAGGAGGGATTAACAATAGAACGGAACAGGGGAAGCATTTGCTTTCCCTTTTTTTATTTTTAGCATAATTGAGTTTGTAAATATTGGAACAAATATGACTCGTATTGTAAATTTAATTTCAATAAGAAGCTGTCTAAATTTAATTACAGAAATGTTATATCGTCTTTACTTAGTGCTCTCTGCGAATCACTTTGCGTCCTTTGTGGTTAAAAAATAAAACAAAACCGCAAAGAACACTAAGAAAATACAGCGCTAAGAACACAAAGGATATTTCAAATCACGTTTTTAGACAGGTACTAAGATTCAATTCTAAATAGTTGAATCATCCAGCAGTTCTCTTTCTATTTCTTCCATTTGAACGATGTCCCAGGCTTCTGACTCAGAGGGTGTGCAGTTCATAAGCTCAAGTAATTTAAGATTGTCTAAAAAAGTTTCTACCTTTTTTTGCATTTCGCAAATAACAAAGGAAGCATGCTGGTCATAAAATTTCTGTTGGGTCTTTACCAATATTTCGCCGGCTGGTTCATCAATTTCTTCAATTTCTTTTAAGTTAAGAATAACATTTTTTACAGGGCTGGCGGCAAGAGTATCGAATATTGCAGCCATGTTGGCTGCTACATCAGCCGAAAGAACCGAACCCGGTACTGTGATGACATGAAATTTTTCTTTGGTATCCGTTTTGACTTCCATAGTTATTATTATTAGGAAATTGCTGGTAAAAGTATTTTATCTTATACAATTTTGATAAAGGGGCAAAGGTCAAAGAATTATTTTGATATTAATACAACTAAGTTTATCAACAATCCGTTTATAAATAGTAACCTCGGCAAACCAAATTTATTCGTTAATATTGTATAACAAGTAATTATCTTAATTATGGATAATAATTTTTCAGCACAAGTAAAAGAAATTATTTCATTTAGCAGGGAAGAAGCATTGAGATTAGGAAATGATTTCATTGGCACCGAGCATTTGCTGCTTGGTCTTATTCGTGAAGGCGATAATACTGCCATCCGCATTCTCAAAACTTTTAATGTGGATCTTTATGAATTGCGAAAGGAAATAGAACTGGCAGTAAAAGACAAGACAGGTAAGAATATTGCCAACATTAACAGCCTCCCTTTAACAAAGCAAGCCGAGAAAGTAATTCGTGTTACAGTTCTGGAAGCAAAAGCATTAAAAAGTGCTACAGTTGAAACTGAACACCTGATGCTCTCAATTTTAAAAAATAAAGAAAATATTGCTACGCAAATTTTAAATCAATACGACGTGGACTACGATTTATTCCGGCAGGAACTGGGTATTGTGAAATCAACAGACCCCCGGGCCGAATTTACCGATGAGAACGATGATGATTTTGATGAAGAAAAAAAATATCCTCAACAAAAAGCCGGTTCATCAAAACAACCTGTCGGTGCTAAAAGCAAAACGCCGGTACTGGACAATTTCGGCAGAGATATAACTAAGCTTGCCGAAATGGGAACATTGGATCCTATTGTAGGCAGAGATTCTGAAATAGAAAGAGTATCGCAGATTCTGAGCCGGAGAAAAAAGAATAACCCCATATTGATTGGCGAACCTGGAGTGGGTAAAACTGCAATTGTGGAAGGACTTGCTTTAAGAATTATTCAACGCAAGGTGTCCAGAGTTTTATTTGACAAACGTGTAATATCACTTGACCTTGCTGCATTGGTGGCTGGCACAAAATACCGTGGTCAATTCGAAGAAAGAATGAAAGCCATTATGGGTGAGTTGGAAAAAAATCGGGATGTGATTTTGTTTATAGATGAATTACATACCATAGTTGGCGCCGGTGGTGCAAGCGGGTCATTGGATGCAAGCAATATTTTTAAACCAGCACTTGCCCGTGGTGAATTACAATGTATCGGCGCTTCTACGCTGGATGAATACAGAATGTATATAGAAAAAGACGGAGCCCTGGATCGCCGGTTCCAAAAAGTAATGATTGATCCACCTTCGGTGGAGGATACGATAATCATTTTAAATAATATCAAATCTAAATACGAGGAGTATCACAATGTTGTTTATAATGAAGAAGCAATTGATGCTTGTGTAAAATTGAGTGATCGGTATGTGACCGATCGTTTATTGCCAGACAAAGCGATAGATGTATTGGATGAAGTAGGAGCAAGGGTGCATTTAAAAAATATTAATGTGCCTCAAAACATCGTTGACCTTGAAAAGAAAATTGAGGATGTAAAGAATGAAAAAAATAAAGTAGTAAAGAGTCAGAAGTTTGAAGAAGCCGCTTCGCTGCGTGATACCGAAAAAAGATTGCAGGAAGGACTTGAAAAAGCAAAAGCAGAATGGGAAGAAGAAAGTAAACATAAACGCTACCCGATAGGTGAAGAGGAAATAGCAGAAGTGGTGAGTATGATGACGGGCATTCCGGTAAAAAGAATGGTGCAGGCAGAAACAGATAAGCTGCGCAAAATGGCGGATGATATGAAGGAGATGGTAGTGGGCCAGGAAGAGGCGATCAGCAAAGTGGTGAAAGCAATACAGCGAAACAGAGTTGGATTAAAAGATCCAAAGAAGCCAATCGGTACATTTATTTTTCTTGGTCCTACCGGAGTGGGCAAAACAGAACTTGCACGGGCATTGGCAAGATATATGTTCGATAGTGAAGATGCACTCATTCGGATTGATATGAGTGAGTACATGGAAAAATTTACCGTAAGCCGTTTAATTGGTGCACCTCCCGGATATGTGGGTTATGAAGAAGGTGGACAGCTAACAGAGAAAGTAAGAAGAAAACCTTACAGTGTTATTTTATTAGATGAAATAGAAAAAGCACATCCGGATATTTATAATATTCTTCTACAAGTATTAGATGATGGTCAGTTAACAGATGGTTTGGGAAGAAAAGTAGATTTTAAAAATAGTATGATCATCATGACTTCAAATATTGGTGTTCGCCAGTTAAAAGATTTTGGAACGGGAGTGGGCTTTGCCACAAGTTCTAAAATTGAACATGAAGATGAAGCCAATAAAGCTGTAATTGAAAAAGCATTGAAAAAAACTTTTTCCCCGGAATTTTTAAACCGGATCGATGATATTGTTATTTTCAATAGCCTTACTAAAGATCATATATTCAGCATTATTGACATCTTAATGAAAGGGGTGTTGAAACGATTGGTCAATCTAGGCCTTTCCCTGGAACTGACAGAAGATGCAAAAACATTTATTTCTGATAAAGGATACGATG
>JANOFP010000520.1:0-3074 GCA_031413675.1 Bacteroidota bacterium | reverse complement strand
GCCTTGATTCCGGGGTTCGGGTTTTCATTTGCTTTTTTCAAGCCATAATAAGTCAGCACCCTGTTTTCGTCAGTCATGGGAACTATATCAGCAGCGATTGCTGTTGCAACTAAATCAAGAAATTCATATACATCATCATCCGATAAATTGAATTGAGGTGCCAATGCCGTGATCAATTTAAATCCAACACCGCAGCCACATAATTCTTTATATGGGTAGTTACAATCTTTTTGTTTTGGATTGAGAATTGCAATTGCCGGTGGCAATTCGTCATCGGGCAGATGATGATCGCAAACGATAAAATCTATTCCAAGGTCTTTAGAAAAAGCAATCAAATCCACAGATTTAATTCCGCAATCAAGAGAAATGATTAATGTAAACCCTTTTTCTTTTGCAAAATCAATCCCGGCTTTGCTTATACCATAACCTTCACGATAGCGGTGTGGGATATAAAAATCAAGGTTACTGTAAAATTTTTTTATAAACCGGTACATGCAACTTACCGCAGTTGTACCATCCACATCATAATCGCCATACACCAATATTTTTTCGTTTGAATTTACAGCTTCAATTATTCGGGTTACTGCTTTATCCATATCCTTCATCAAAAAAGGATCATGAAGTTCTTGAAGTGTTGGGCGGAAATATTTTTTAGCTTCCTCATAAGTTTCAATTCCTCTTTGAATAAGTATTTTACAAGCTACCGGGTGAATTTTCAGTGCTAATTGTAACGATTTTACTTTTTCTTCATCTGCTTTTAATATCGTCCATCTTTTTTCCATATGGTTAAAAGTAAATTCATTTAATTGAGATAATTCGTAATTAATATTTACGATCTGTTACAAATACGACCATATCCTCCAGCCCCTGCCGTATCGGACTTTCGGGAAAACGATGTAGAATTTTCAATGCTTCATTTCTATAGGATTGCATTTTTTCTGTTGCATATTTAATGCCACCGGTTCTTTCCACCTGCTCAATCACCCATTTTACTTTGTCTTTTTTTGTATTCTCATTTTTGATAATGTAAATAATTTTTTTTCGAGTAGCCGCATCAGTATTATTCAATGTATAGATAAGCGGTAGTGTTAATTTTTTTTCCTTTATATCATTACCTGTTGGTTTACCAACATTTTCAGAAGCATAGTCAAACAAATCATCTTTAATCTGGAATGCCATACCCGTTTGTTCGCCAAATTTTTTCATTTGTTCAGTAATCGATTCATCATTCGTTGTAGACCATGCTCCTGCAGCACATGCCGAAGCAAGTAATGAAGCAGTTTTATTCTGGATAATTTCGTAATAAATGTCTTCTTTAATATTTAACGAACGGGCTTTTTCTATTTGAAGTAATTCGCCTTCACTCATTTTTCTTACGGCATCGGAAAGAATATGCAATATCTTATGATCATTATTGTCTAATGAAAGCAAGAGTCCTTTTGCCAAAAGATAATCACCGATTAAAACAGTTGCTTTTGCTTTCCAAAGGGCATATACTGAAAAAAAACCTCTTCGTTCTGTTGCATCGTCTACCACATCGTCATGAATAAGAGTTGCAGTATGCAATAATTCGACTAAAGATGCTGCCCTGTATGAGGCATCTGAAACCGGAGCAAAAAGCTTTGCTGATAATAAAACAAACATGGGTCTCAGTTGTTTCCCTTTTCGTTTTGAAATATAGCGGGTAATACGGTCGAGTAAAGCAACTCTGCTTTGTACAGCCTCTCTGAATTTTAACTCAAAGATTTTTAATTCTTCCTCCAAAAGCTGAGTGGGTAATTGCATTTTTTAACAAGTCAGGCAAGATACGGAGTATTATTTTTTTAAGTCAAGTATCAAACAGAACAATAATTTTGGCTTGTTAACTAAAATAAAACCCGTAACTTGCCCCAAAATTATTAACGTAAAAATTTGGTAATTAATGTACAAGTTTTATTTTTGCACATTATTAACGACTAAGTTTTTCATCATCTTTAATCCATTGTTATGGCAAGCAAAAAGTATTTATTATTAGCAGGATTGTTCTGCTTATTCATGTCTGTGGCTTTCGGTCAACGAGCCGGTTCAAGCTACGATGTTAAGGATTCAACTCTTATCCCAAGTAAAAGAATGCCATTGCATTCTCAGTTTCTTGAAGGTTCTTACAATTTTCCTGCAAAACCCCGCAATCAGTGGGAAATTGGTTTTGGAGTAGGTGCGTTTTCGGTAAGTGGCGACCTACCTGCTAAATTCCCAACTCCAGGGTTTTCAGTAAATGTTCGTAAAGCATTTGGCTATGTATTTTCATTACGTCTTCAGTACCTCTATGGTATTGGAAAAGGCCAAAGCTGGTTAGCTTCAGAAAATTATTACAAGAATACGCCGTGGGCTAATGCTGGTTATAATGCGCCTTATCGTACCAATGCCGGACAAATTGTTTCTGCTCAAACATTAGGGGGCGGACCAAACGCTGCCTTGGAACCAGTTTTTTACAACTACAAAACTAAATCTCAGGATTTAAGCTTGCAAGGTGTTGTTACTTTTAACCAAATCCGCTTCCATAAATCTAAAACAAGCTTTGTTGTTTATGGCTTTGGAGGTGTTGGAGCAACAGTTTATGATACTAAAGTGAATGCATTGAATGGTAGTGCTAAGTATAATTTTAGTGGTATTGGTTCTGGTACTTATGATAATAGAAAAGATAAAATCAAGCAATTAAAAGCATTAATGGATGATTCATATGAATCTCCGGCCGAAAATCAAGGAACTCGTCGTCCAAAATTATTTGGTAATACATTGAAGCCATCTGGTACAGTTGGTATGGGAATAGCTTTCAAATTATCAAATAGAATTAATCTTTCTCTCGAAGACCGAGTTACTTTTATTAAAGATGACTTATTAGATGGTCAAAGATGGCAAGAACAAGCATATGGTGATCCTTCTTTAACACGTGATTTCGATTCATATAATAATGCTTCAATTGGCCTTAATTTTAACTTAGGTGCAAAAGCAGTTGAACCGCTTTGGTGGCTGAATCCTTTAGATTACGCATATAGTGAAATACGCAATCCACGTTTGATGCGTTTGCCAAAACC
>JANOFP010000519.1:0-2762 GCA_031413675.1 Bacteroidota bacterium | reverse complement strand
TTATGGGGGCGGCTTTCACTAAATCCGGCCAGTATTTTTCATCACTTCTGTTACCGATTTCTTTTTTTAGTTTATCGTCTGCTTTAATAATACGCAGATGAAGTTGATTGATATTCCGGAATTCAACAAAAGATCGGAATGCCTGACCGGGTGTGTTTACTTTTTCCAGGGAAAATTTTAATTCTTTTTTGCTTAACTCCTGCAGCAGGTTGATGCAATTTATTAATCCTTCTGTAGAATCTTTTTGTTTTAAAACCCTTTCGCAAATTTCTTTTGCAATCAGTTTGCTCATGCGGTAAGTTGAATCGCCATATGGTTTATATTCATTTGCCTTCTCATTATATCTTGCTGCCATTAAATACCAAGCTTGTGCAGCGGCCGGAATATCTCCGTATTTTTTTGTAATTGTTTCTAACGCATCATCATACAAAGTCTCTTTATTATTGAGTACACTGTTTTCTTTTACATATTCCAGCCGGGCAATATCTACATCTAATAATGCATCCGGTTTATTGTCGTTCAAATGAAATACAATCAATTCCTGGTAAACTAATAATGCTTTATGCTGTAGTGAAAAACTATCCTGGGTCTGAAATTTTGTTTTGATAAATTGGGATGCGGGAGCAAATGCTTCGGGTTGTTTAATTTCAAAAGCGTATGCGGGTTTGTTGATATCACGTTCACTGCTTTTGAAATAATCAAGAGCACGGTGTGCAAGTAAATCAAAAAGCGTTGGTCGCAGGTTCCTTGCATTTCCTTTCAGAATGATTGCATCAAATGCTTTCAGACTGGTCAACTTTAATACCAGATCATTTTTTATTGATTTTAAATACAGTGTTGAAATTCTTTTATGAAAATCTGAAGCACTCCAGGTGGCTATATCATCTTTTTTAAAGTTTACCGTTTGCGTACGATCATACAATTGCCAGCGGACTCCTTGAAAATAATTATAGTATTTCTCTGCCAGCAGGCTGTTGATAATTGAGGTGGCAGGCTCTTTGCTCCCCAAAATTTCGTTTTCAAGTTCTTTAATGGAAAGGATTTCATTATTCTCTCTCAGCTCTTCTTGCAAGCCAGTCATATACACCAGCGACTTTATTATCTGAGCATCCTGCTTTTCTTTTCTGGCAAGTGAGTAAATGTTTTTTACTTCCACCAAAGCTGATTTGGGAAGTTTCTTTTCTATAAAAGCATCCACTTTTTTCCACGAAGCAGTATAGTTCTTTATCGTTTGTGCTTTCACGGGTAGGAATAAAATAGTAAATAAGGTTATCAGCGTTAATGGTAAAATCTTTAACATCTTTGAAATTTTATACAAGGTAATTAATAGTACTGCTCTATAGATGCAGTATTGAAGATAATTTCATAAACCCCTCCCGATCCCGCATTTGGCGGGACCACCTGCGCACAATGCCCGCTTATTCGAAAGTTTAATTCTACACAATGAGGTTACATTCATTAATAATCTTTGAAACCGCTTGCAAAATGCTTTAACGTTTCCTTGCATACATTTTTGGCACGATGGCATATCGTTTGAAAAATACTTTGCAGGAGGAAACATATTATGAAAAAAATTTCTACCCTATTCGTTTTAAGCACACTGTTAACAATTACAGTATTTGCTAAGTATGATGACCCACAGTTAAGTATTTCCAGTTTCAGTACCACCGGCGATGTGCAGGTGGAAGTAGATGGCCGCCGTTATTATTTTGATAAGGATAAAAGCCTTATCATCCGGAATCTTCGCCCCGGTTATCACTCAATCAAAGTTTCAAAAGAAAAAAGAAAAGGTAACAATGACAACCGCTGGTTCAATTTTGGAAACAGACGGGAAGTTATTTACAACAGTTCCGTAAACCTTCGATCAGGCTATGACTTTGACATCAGCATTAATAAATTTGGTAAGGTATTTACCGATGAAGCAAGAATTGACCGGAACAATGACTGGAATGATAACAACCGCGACCGTGATTGGGATAATGATAAAGACAGGAACAGAGACAGAGACAGAGACAGAGATCGGGACAGAGACCGGGATCGGAATTATGATCCTAACCGCGACCGTGATTATGATAACAATTACAACCGGGTTATCAGCAATTCCGATTTTAACCAGGCAAAAGAAACCTTGCGTCGTGAAATTTTTGAAAACACAAGAGTAAATCTTGCAAAACAGATTATCGCTGTAAATTATTTTACTGCCAACCAGGTAAAGGAAATTGTAAATCTATTCACATTCGAAAACAACAAACTGGATATTGCAAAATATGCCTATAAGAAAACAACCGATAAAAACAATTACTACCAGATTAATGATGCATTTACTTTTAGTAATACAAAAGATGAGTTAGCCCGTTTTATCCGTGATTACCGATAATAAAATACACACCCTGCCTGTCAATAGGAAGTCCATAGTAGGGCTATGAAAATTCAATAACTAAAAGACCTCTCCGGAATTCCGGAGGGGCTTTTATTTTACATAGGCATGGTTGGAGAAAATTGTTTCTTGTAAATTTGTAATTGCTTATTACGAGTTAAGAAATGAAACCTCCCGATAAAAAAACAGTTATTATTATTTCTGGTGCAACTGCTGTTGGCAAAACATCAGTTGCGATACAAATTGCAAAACATTTTGACACGGAAATTATTTCAGCCGATAGCCGACAGTGTTTTAAAGAACTCAATATTGGTGTTGCACGTCCATCCGTAAAAGAGTTAGCATCAGTACCACATCATTTTATTGCTTCTCATTCTGTTCAGAA
>JANOFP010000518.1:0-3120 GCA_031413675.1 Bacteroidota bacterium | reverse complement strand
CCAGGAAGTGCCGGTACTCACACCTTCATTAACGTTTTTTATATTTAATGCTTTTAAAAATTCCATATTATTTTTTTAAAATATGCTTAGTTATTGGAAATCCATTTTGAAATAAAATTTGCAGATACAGATTAATACTGCTCACTCTCATTAGGGAATTTTTTTTCCTTAACATCGCTGATATAATTTTTTACTGCTTCAGTAGTTTGTTCTGCAATATTTAAATACTGCCGAAGAAACCGGGGTTTAAATTCTGTATTAATACCAAGCATATCATGCATCACTAATACCTGGCCATCGCAATACATTCCTGCACCGATGCCGATTGTAGGTATTGTTAAACTTTCAGAAACTTGTTTGGCTAACGCTGCTGGTATTTTTTCTAATACAATTGCAAAACATCCTGCTTCTTGTAAAATTTTTGCATCGCTTTTTAATTTTTCGGCTTCTTCCTCATCTTTTGCACGTACGTTGTACGTTCCAAATTTATAGATGGATTGAGGTGTTAACCCAAGATGTCCCATTACCGGAATACCTGCTGAAACAACTTTCTTAACTGATTTAATTATTTCTTCACCACCTTCCATTTTTACTGAGTGGGCACCCGACTCTTTCATAATCCGGATGGCAGATGCCAATGCAATATCTGAATTGGATTGATAATAGCCAAATGGCAAATCAACAACAACCAGGCAACGGTTCACAGCACGTATTACACATTGTGCATGATAGATCATATGCTCGAGTGTGATGGGAACTGTTGTTTCATGCCCCGCCATCACATTACTTGCTGAATCGCCTACCAGTATTACATCGATACCAGCAGAATCAATAATTTTTGCAAAAGAAAAGTCGTAGGCTGTAAGCATGGAAATTTTTTCCCCGGCTGCTTTCATTTTCAGTAATGTATTGGTTGTTACTTTTTTTATTTCCTTGTTTACAGACATAAAATGATTTTGAAATTTTAAATCAGACTTCAATTTCTTTTAGCTTCAATTCTTCATAAAGCGTATGAATTAATCCGTCAGCCAATCCAATTTTTGGTACATAAATTTCCTGTGCATCTGCCCAGCGCAAAACATTGATATAAATTAATAGTGCAGGCACAATTACATCAGCACGGTCTTCCCTGAATTTATAAAAGCTGATACGTTGCCCCAAACTCATATTACTGAATTCTTTAAAATAATCACGAAGCAAATCAAGATGAAGTGGCTTGCCATCTTTTCGTTTTGAAATTGAAAATATTTTATTGATGTTACCACCCGATCCAATAGCTGTTACATGATGAAAGCCTTTTGTAGATAGCTTAATGAATTCTTTCATTTCATCCCACAACGCTTCGTCTACCTGATTTTTTAATAACCGGATCGTACCAATATTAAATGATTTTTTAAAGACCAATTTTCCATCGCTGAAAAATGTTAGTTCTGTACTGCCTCCCCCTACATCTATATACAGATACGATTCATCGCCGGTCATGCTATCTGCAATATGATTTTCATAAATCAGGGATGCTTCCTGATCACCACTGATGATTTCAATTTCAATTCCCGTTTCTGCTTTTACTTTTTTCAGAATCTCTTTTGCATTTACAGCATCCCGCATTGCCGAAGTGGCACATGCTTTTAAATGTTTTACTTCATATACTTCCAGTAAAAGTTTGTACGATTTTAGTGTTTTGATAATTTTTTCAACTTTGATTGTTGAAATTTCTCCTTTATCAAACACATCAAAGCCCAGCCGGAGTGGCACACGAACCAACGCTACTTTAATAAAGTCAGGAATGTTCTGCGGGCCGGGAATCACATCTGTAATTAAAAGTCGGGCGGCATTACTGCCTATATCAATTGCTGCCAGTTTCAATCGGATTCAATTTTTTGTAAAGGTATTGATAGGTTTCCACCTGCGAACGTATTTTCTTTTTTCCATTCACTACATAATCGTTATTCAGTTCATTATTGAGCCATCGTGCCTTTACATTATCATGCAATTGAATATTGAGAATATCAATGAGTTCTTTTTTTATTTCTTCGTGATAAACAGGACAGGTAACTTCCACACGATGATCAAGATTCCGGGTCATAAAATCGGCTGAAGAAATAAATACTTTTGGGTTGTGCTTATTGTTGAACACCCAGACTCTTGCATGTTCCAGGTACTCATCCACAATACTTACAGCATTGACCCTGCCTTCAAATTTTGGATTTTGTGTAAGCATGCAACAGATACCGCGGATGATTAATTTAATTTCCACTCCTGCTTTTGCTGCTTCGTATAATTTAAAAATCATTTCTTCATCGCTTAGCGAATTCATTTTCAAAATAATGCCTGCATGATTTTTTTTCTTGCGGGCAAATTTTATTTCATTATCAATTAATCTGACAATTTCTTTTCGGTTATACCAGGGGCTTGGCATCAGGTATTGGCAATCTTTTAATAACTGTGTGTTTTCCGGGTTATCAATAAATCCAAAAACACGGTTTACATCCGCCATTAATTTCTGATTGGAAGTAAGCAAAAAATGATCTGCATAAATTTTGGCAGTCTTCTCATTCATATTTCCGGTGCCAATGAACCCGTATAAAATATTCTGATCAGCCGTTCTTTTTCTTATCACACATATCTTACTGTGTACTTTCATGTTCTGAATACCGATCAGCACTTTTACTCCTTCTTCTTCCAGCCTTTCTTTCCATTCAAGGTTTGCTTCTTCATCAAACCTTGCTGTGAGTTCAAGCATGACGGTTACATTCTTTCCATTCCGTACTGCATTTACCAGTGCATTAATGATCTTCGATTGTGAGGCTAAACGATAGCAAGTGATTTTTATACTCTTTACATCCGGGTCAATAGCAGATTCTCTTAATAAATCAATTAAACTATCAAAAGAATGGTAGGGGAAATTAAGTAAAATATCTTTTTGTAAAATGATCTCTGTTACACTATTTACCTGCCGCAGCAAAGGATGCGTAAAGGGTTTTTTACGAAGATTTTTTTGGGTAAAAACAGTATCGGACAAGCTTGTTATATTAGAGTACAATTTGGTAATGGCGTATTCCTGATTTCCTCTACGCCTCTAGCATTTACAAACTACAATATGATGCTGGCTAATAATGC
>JANOFP010000517.1:0-17890 GCA_031413675.1 Bacteroidota bacterium | reverse complement strand
GGTACAGAGTAAAATAATTCCTTTCAGCGAACAGAATCTTGATATGAATATATCTGCAGCATGGTCTGCCGGAAATTATATAAAACCCCGTATAGCAAATGATTTATTTGTAAGCGGCAGTTCATACAATTTACCCATCTCAGTTACCAACTATGGAAATGCAGCAGGTACTTTAGAAACAGTTCAGCTTTCCATAAGTGACAGCAGAATTCAGTCGTATGATAACAGTGTTATTAATTTATCAGGATTAGCGGTTGATAATACTTTAACGGTTTCAAAAAATATTGTATTTACATCTACTGCAACGAACGGAACAATTAGTGGAAATTTAATTACGACAAATTCAGAAGGATGTACTTATAATCTTCCAATCAGTTTTCAATACAGTCCCAACGGATGTTTTGCAATACCCCCATCATGGACTACTATAGATATTGGCGCAACGGGTCTTGTTGGATCATCCTGCTACCAAACAGGAGTATATACTGTAAATGGTGCTGGTACCGGGCTTACTACATCAAGTGATAAAGCCCACATGATGAAATTAATAACCGCAACAAATGTAACTGATATAAAAGCTCAGGTATTAACTGTACAAAATACGGGAACGGGTGCAAGAGCCGGCATTACCATTTCTGAAACATCCACATCAGGATCAAAAAGAGTTACGCTTTTAGTAAACCCTTCCAATGGTAAAATAGAATTTCAAAAAAGATCCAGCACCAATGGAACGATTTCTACATTATCTGTAACTGCAACAGCGCCAAGATGGTTAAGAATTTTAAAATCAACTGGCGGTAATTATATTGGCTACTATTCTTCCAATGGCACTACGTGGACACAAGTAGGAAAACAAAAAGTAACTCTCGTAACAAATGTAACAGCTGGTTTAATTGTAACCAGTGGTTCTAATTCAGTTTTGCATACAGCCACATTTAATAACCTTGCAGTTACTACACCCGGTGGCGTAATAAATAAAACAATAGCTACACCAAAGGATGAATTAATAACAGATGAGTTGGATTCAAAAGATTTTAAGATCTTTCCAAACCCGTCAAATGGTATTATTGACATTTCACTACCGTTTACCGATCAAAAACAATCGCTAAGACTGTTTGATATCAATGGGAAAATGCTGATGCAGGAAGCCGGTGTAAAAAATAGAAGACAATTAAATCTTACACATCTTCCAAACGGTATATATTATTTACAATTAACTGAAGGAGTGAAGGCAAGTTATCGGAAATTTATTATCAGTAAATAATTTCAATTATATTTCAAAAAAAAATCCTTCGATGTATCGGAGGATTTTTTTTGAAATAGTTTTTCTTATACCGATGTGACATTGTAAATAGTCCAACCGTTTTTCTGTCGGTATAATACCATCTAAGATTTCTTTGTAGTCCTTTGGACTACTTCATAAATCAAGATGGTATTACTTACGGTTCAGACCGCCAGGGGCGTTCCGACCCCCTATTGAAACACATGCATTTTTACCGGTGGTTGTTTGGGGTCTGGTTTAGGCTGTGGCTTGCGCAATGCTTTTTGTCGCAGATTATACGTAAAGCTCATCAGGAAAAACCGGGGCACTACATTCGATCTTGTGTCTTCAATATAATTGTCACTGCTTGTACGGTTAATACCTTTGCTCTGGTTCAATAGATCATAAGCTGTAATTTTTAATTCGCCGGCTTTGTTTTTAAATATTTTTTTCGCCAGTGCCATATTCCATAAAAAAACATTTTGATTAAACCCCGTTGAACGGCCAGCATTAATAAAATAATCCAAATCTGTAATCAGGAAAAAATCGTTTTTAAACCGGTAATTGAAATCGGCTGACCAGGATTGTTTGAAATACTGCGTATTGGCTGATTGCTGAAAATCGTATTGCACTTTATTATAAACAAAACTGCCGGCAATGCCCAGTTCGTATTTTGGTTTACTGAAATTAAAACCGAATGATTGGTTAATCATCATCAATGTTGTAAAATTATTTTTACCATAAATACGGCTTATATCGCGACTGTAATAAGCCATAGTGGAAATCGTTAGATTGCTACCCCGCAGTTTTCTAAAAGGAATGCCAAAACTGAACATCCCGGATGTATTAAATGATCCATTCAGGTTTTCTGGTTTCATAATCAGTGCCACCGAACCAGAGGAATCAATTGTATTTACAATTTTATTCGTTGTGGTATTATAGGTAATGTTCGTATTGAAATAATGAAGTGTTTGCTGATTAAAACTATTGTACCCAAAATTCAAGGCATGATTAAACTCCTGCTTCAATGAAGCATTACCTGTTTTTATTTGCAACGGGTTTGTATAATCCGGTACATCCTGCAATTGAGAAATATTTGGCGCATTGGTACGTCCCCGGTAAAAGAATCGTATATTTTTTGCACGGCTGATAGTATAATTAAAATTGGCCGTGGGGAAAATATTTACAAACTGCTGCCGGATCGTTGTATCCTTTCCAGTAAGGGCTTTTATACTTCGGGCTTCTAATTCACT
Organism: Bacteroidota bacterium; assembly: GCA_031413675.1. Lineage (GTDB taxonomy): Bacteria > Bacteroidota > Bacteroidia > Chitinophagales > Chitinophagaceae > VBAR01. The sequence continues at coordinate 15,376 of JANOFP010000517.1, read as the reverse complement.
TTGTTGTAGCCCGATTCCCAACTGATAATTATATTTTGCTTTCTGTAACCGATAATTTGTACCGATGCGGTGAGATGAATTCTGATAATTAAAATAATTGGTTTGAAAAAGATTTACCAAATCATACTTTGTTGTGACAGGATTAAAATCATAGGTTTTTTTATCCGATACGTTTTTCGCATCTGAATATGCATAGTTAAACTCAATTACTTTGTTTACACCCAAAGGTTCAGTATAGGATGTACTAACTGTGTTCGATTTGTTATTTCCAAGCTGCAGGTTCTGTTGATTGTAGTTAATAAAATTTACAACAGCACCGCTGCTATTATAAGTAGTAATCGGGTTAAAGCTCAGATTGTCACTTTCATTTTCTGTATAGCCATTTCTCCAACCCAAAGTAAATGTTCTGCCTCTTACTTTAAACCGCTTGCGGTATAATAATTCTCCGGAATAATTGGTGGCATCTTTTACATCTGTTCTTCCGGAAGTGGCTGTAATAGCAATATACTTAGCTGTAGCTTCTGAGAGGGTTGACAACGTATCCGAATAAAAATTATTAGATTTCTGAAAGCTCAGGTTGGCTGTATATAAAACAGAATTGGCAGAGTCAATATTATATTCCCACCTGGCATTTACACGGTGATTATCATTTTTATTTCTTGTACTACTTGTTGCATTGGCTGCAGAAGTTGAATCGCCAGGAAATGAATATTGCTTAAAACTGTTCTGACTTAAAAAATATTCGCTGTTAGAAAAATAATAGCTGGTTCTGAAATCAATTTTACTTCCCCACATATCATTATAATTTAACCCCGCAGATTTTGGAATACTTATTCCATTACTTACACCCCCACCTCCTGCTACAGAAGCTAAACTGGTTGAAGATCCACCCTGACTGAATTGTGTATTGCCAGAAGAACCATCGTTGAAACTATAACTCTGTTTATTGGTATTATTGGCGGAAGCAAGGATTGAAATTTTTTGTTCGTCTCGAAAACGGTTATAAGATATGTTTCCTTCGTAGCGGTTATCTGTACCTCCACCTGCTGTCAATCTTCCGAAGTCGCCCCTGTTTTTATCTTTCTTTAATTTTATGTTGATGGTTTTCGAACGGCTTCCATCATCAATTTTTGTAAACTTTGCCTGTTCACTCATATCATCATACACTTGTATCTGATCCACCATATCGGCTGTTATATTTTTAGTAGCCAATTTAGGATCGTTGCCAAAAAATTCTTTCCCGTTTACATATACCTTCTGCACAATTTCGCCCATTGCACTAATTGTTCCATCTTTTTGTACTTGCATTCCGGGCAGTTTTTTCAAAACATCTTCCACCGTTGCATCAGGTTGTGAATTAAAGGCACCCGGTTTAAAAGATAAGGTATCGCCATGCATACGAATTGGCGCTGCATCAGAAACCGTTACACCTTCCAGGGTCTTAAATCTTTTTTGCATACTTAATTCACCAGCATCAAATATTCTTTTCTCTTTTGAAACAGAAAAATTCAAAATAAAATTTTCGTACCCGGTATAAGAAGCCATAAGAAAATAATCACCCATAATCAGGCTTCTTATTTCAAACATTCCTTTTTTATCAGTCATAATAAAACCGGCAAATGAAGAATCGCTACCGGACATTACAGAAACTGTTGCAGCCGATAGTGATTGTTTTAGCGCAGTATCAACTAATTTTCCTTTTACAATACCATTGCTTTGGCTGTAGGAAATAGAATAGGCTAACAGGAGAAATAAGGAAAGGATCAGGCTTCTCATCAATTGGATTTGTGGATTCAAAGATAATCGATGATTTCCAATATGCATAAAACACAAGAATTCTTCAATTACCCTTTCTCTAAACGAAATTCAAGGATATTTAATTGCATAAAATCAAATTGTTTACCAGTTAAAATTGAAATTAATAACCCTAATTCATTTAAAAATATCGTCACTGATTCCTTTATTAATTAAATAGTCAGAATACTTTATTTCCACCCTACCCTTTCTCTCTTTTTTGTTTGCTTCCGAATTATCTGAGCCATTGTCATAATCAATAGTAACTCCCTTTGGAAGTTTGTATTCTTTTATATTAAAAACAAATTCCACTTTATCGGGTAGTGCCCAGTTTTTTTGTTTGTCATAGCTCATTGTTAGTTCGTAGGTGCCATTATCTTTTGAAGTTATCACCGATTTCATGACCAACATCTCTGTTTCATCTACATATAATGTGGCACGGGAAATTTCATTCTTGTCATCCAACGGGAAAATTTTTATAACCTGGCAAATTTTCCCATTTGCTTTTTCTTTACCACCATCAAATATTTCATAATCGGTTAAACCGAGTACATTGTTCAGGTTAATATTCACCGTGCCTTTGGGTATTAATGAAATGCCCTTTTCATTTTTTATTCTGAGTTTATCGGGCTTTTTATAATATACTTTTACCGTAGCCACAGGAGCTTTTATAAAAATTACATTGGTTCTTAATTTACCGGTCGCAGAATAATCATTCACTTTATCGTATTTCTCTTTCACTTTTTTCAACGTTTCATTTATCTCACTGTTTTTTTGAAAGCTGAAAGCCATTATGATGATTCCTGCAAAAAATATTTTTTTTACCATGACAAAATTTTTAACTCAATATTTCTTTTCGTTTAAAATACTGCACCGTTACCAATAAAAACAAACCGATATACGTCAGCAATATCAAAGCACTCTTCACTATAGCAAATGGATTTTCAACAGAGCCATTGATTGTATTTCCTTCGGCATCCGTTACAACATAAAAAAATCCTTTCCAACCAAGCATATGCGATGTAAAAGAATAGGGAATAATAGTTTCTTTAAATACCGGCACTTTTAATTGCTCGATTATGGTAAACACAATAATTATACAAACCGTAGCTACAATTGGGCCTATTGAGTTTTCGGAAAATGCAGAAAGCATAATTGCTAAAGCTGCAATAGTGGTAAGTGCAAGCCCGGCAAATAAGAATGCGGCAAGAAAACGCCAGAATACATCATAGCTGTTCATAATATGCACTGCATCTTCTTTAAATACCATCAAATCGTTTGTTCCAAAAATGAGCATGCTTAAAAACAAAGCCAGTACTGCCATCCAGATCAACAAAAGAAAAACATAAACTGTGCTTGCAGCAAATTTTGCCAAAACAATCTCTGTTCTTGAAACAGGTTTGCCCACAAGCAATCGTAAAGTGCCCGGTCCAGCTTCCCCTGATATCATATCACCTGCTATTAATGCAATAAGCAACGGAACATGTATTAATATCGTATGCAAAACCATTACACATACGAAATAGCCATTCATTATTTTGGCATACGGTATATCGAAACTGTCGGACTGGCTGTCTAAAAAAAGTTCAACAAAATCCTGCCCGTTTATTTTCAAGGCAAACTGAATCAATAAAATAATAACTGCTATAGCGCCAAATGAAATATACGTTCTGGGGCGTTTAAAGATTTTGAACAATTCTATTTTGAATAATTTCCAGAACATTAATGCTGTGTTTTTGATAAAAAATAATCTTCTAATGAATGTTTGGGATGAATGCTGATAACTGAAATACCGGCATTCACTAACTGGCGATTAAATTCAGGGATTAATTCTTTCTTCATTTCCAGTTTTATTCTGCCCTCTTCTATTTCTTTAAAATTATTTTTCCAGGAAGAAGCTTTAATAAAATTTTCAGTTGCACTGATATCTGTTGTTTCAAGCTCCACAATTGTCTGCTCAGGGTTTATTAAATCACCCATTTTCCCTTCTACAATTTTTTTCCCTTTATTTATTATTAATAAGGAGTCGGCAATCAATTCCATTTCGCTTAGCAAATGAGATGAGATAAACACTGTTTTCTTTTCTTCACTACTCAGGCGCAATATTAAATTACGAATATCGGCTATACCCTGCGGGTCCAGCCCATTGATGGGCTCATCAAGAATTACGAGCTTTGGATTATGAACCAATGCTACAGCTATCCCAAGTCGCTGCTTCATACCCTGGCTGAATGTTTTTATTTTACTGTTTGCACGGTCAGCAAGCCCTACATTATCTAATTGCTTTATTAAATCTTTCGTGGAAAGTTTTACGCCACTGATAATTCCAAAGATGCGCAGGTTCTCCAGAGCAGTGAGATATTTATATAAATCAGGCTTTTCAATGATAGCACCTGTACTACGTAAAATTTCTTTTCGATGTTGTTGTAAATTCATTCCGAAAATTTCAATATTTCCGGAATCGGGTTTAATGAGTGTAAGTAACATGCGGATGGTAGTTGATTTACCTGCGCCGTTCTGCCCGAGAAATCCGTAAACTTCACCGGGATGTACGCTGAAGCTTAGATCATCTACAGCCTTCACATCACCGAATGACTTACAAAGATTATTTACTGTTATTATTAAAGACATCTGATTGATTCGATGCAAATGTAAATGCTTTGTGTTGCAAACAAACGCTTTAGATAAATTTGATAGTTATAAATAAGCAAAACTCCGTTAAGTGATTTTACTTATAAGTAAAACTATCATTCATACTTCTACTTTTCAAAAATAGAAATTTCACTTAGTAGTAGTACGGAGAAATAAACTATTTTTTATTTTTTAAAAAAATTACTTCGTAAAAACTTGCAAGGACTCATACGTGATAGTATGTTTGTTCTCGCATACGGAAATCAACATAGTCGAACGAAAAAATACGATTACTGATTTCTGAAAATGCTTAACTTAATTCAACCCTTAGAAAATGAAAAAAACTTTTACCCTTTGTGCCCTTGCTATTGCAACCTTCACAATCAATGTAAACGCCCAGGTAATACTTAATGAAGTATATACTGATCCGGGAAATGGCAAACATGAGTTTATTGAGTTTTACAACACCAGTTCTGTAACCCAGAACATGGATAATTTCACAGTGATAACTTATTATGAAGAGCCGGGGAATAGAACTGGCTTTTATGTGATGGACCTTCCCAATCAAAACATTTATACAAAGGCATATTATGTAGCCGCTTCAAAAAATCCTTTTGCAGTTCAGGGCCAAACAAACCTGATAGCAGACTTTGACTGGAACGCCATGCCTGCCGGTGGTGCTCTTACCAAATGGCAAAGAAACGGAAGTGGTTATACACAGGTTGCTTTCCCCGCAAACCTTAATGACTTTATCGTAACTGTTACTGGTGGGGGCGCACATCATTTGTTTATTTACAATAATGGATTACTTGTCAATGGCCTTATTACAGGAACAAATTTTGCTACACTGCCAATGCATATTAAAGTAATGCCAAACTTACCGGTAGATATGCTGGGAGCTTCTCCGGACTTTACAGCTTCTTTCAGTACAATTGCGGACAACACAGTTGAATATGTTAATTCAGCTGCAGGAAATAATAACGGTTATATGCGTTTAAATGATGGAAAATGTGGTGTATGGGCTAAGAGTAGTACACAGGTTAATCATACTCCTGGTTTAACAAATGGATCTGCCACTGGAACAACCGGTGACATAACAATTACTGCTAGCATTACTGATTATCTTCTGGACCCTAACAAATCACTTCTTACTTATAATGTAACAGCTAGTACTTTGTCAGCATTTCCTGTAATAATCGAAGCTTACCAGGATTTAGGTACAATCGGTGGTTTAGGTGCGTCTGATGTATTAGTTGATTCAAGACAGATCGCTACCATAAATGCCGGGAACCAAACAGTAATTATGCCAACGAGAAACGACCCTGCAATGCTTGTTGCTATTACACCTTCTGGTTGTTTTGACAGAGTAATATCAGTTGTTAATGGTACAAGTAAACTTTTACCTGTAAAACTGAATAATTTCCAGGGCAGCAAAAACAAAAGCAATGTACAACTTCAGTGGGCTGTAAGTTTAAATGAAATAGCAAATACTTTTGAAGTAGAAAGAAGTACGAATGGTAAAGATTTTGCAACTGCAGCAATCCTGTTTGGTACAGAAAAAACTGGTAACGAAACTTACGGTTATAATGAAGTAAATGAAGATGCAAAAGTTTATTACCGTCTGAAAATGGTTGATAAAAGCGATGTATTGTCTTACTCAAAAATATTAGTGTTCAATACAAACAGTAAAAACACAAACAAACTTGATATTATTGGAAACAGTGTAACGGATAAATTGACAGTGAGCTTTCAGTCTGATATAAACAATGCTGTTGAATTACGTGTCCTGGATATGAACGGCAGAATGATTGTTAAGCAATCGGTAACTGCAAGCAAAGGAAACAACTTAGTAAGTATTTCATTACCTGCAGCTATGAATACAGGAATGTATATAGCATGTGTAAGTTCTGAAAAAATAAACAGCACTGCAAAATTCATTAAACAATAACCGGTCGCAACGACTAACTACTTAATAAAAATGAAGATCAAAAGGTATTCCCTGGACGGACTCAGGAAACTGAGGGAAACAATGAACAGGCTTTTTAAAAGAAATAATACCCGATTACAACCACAAGTTGTAGTTCTGCCTCGCAAAAAATTTCTCTGAGCTTAAACGTAAGTTGAATTAAGAAGCACCATTCTTGTTTCTAAAAACCCCGAAGTTTCTACTTCGGGGTTATTTTATTTTACCAAATACGATTGCAGATTTTTTACATAAACTTCAAATGCTTTAATACCTGCTGGGGTTATTTTACAAACAGTCAACGGATAGTTGTCTTTGAATTGTTTGATAACATCAATATAGCCTGCATCTTTTAATTTTTGTATCTGCACACTCAGGTTGCCGGCAGTGGAGTTTGTTTTTTCTTTTAAAAAAACAAACTCCGCCTCTTTTACACTTATAAGAAGTGAAACGACCGCAAGCCGTAACTGGGAATGTAATATGGGGTCGAGATCATTAAACATGCAGATCAGCTTGCTCCTTTTTATAGATACGGTATTCTTTTTCCATTAAGATTCCGGGTATAAACCATGCAAATATTGCAGATAAAGCCACTAAGATTAAATCAATTTTAATTGGGGTATAAACTGCAGCGATACAACTTGACCAGCAAAATAATCCTCCCCATAGCATTGGTTTAAATTTACAGGCAGCACCGGTAACAAATGTGGGCATTCCGTAGAGCATCAAAAAAAGCGGGTTGACAAATTCATAGAAACCAAAGGACGCTGTTTTACCAGTCGCGACTTTGTATTCATCCGTCCATGAGCCCCATTCACTGAAAATATTATTTGATATAAGTATCAATAGAAAAATACTAATGCCAAAACCCAACCACAGGTAATCCATATAAATATCATCGTACGATTTTACTTTCCGCTCCTTTTTTTCTCTGATTGAAATAAATATCTGCGGTATAATTGCTGCAAGGGTGAGCAGGTAAATATCAAATGGAAGTTTATAACCGAAATGAATTTCCGATAGTCTCACAAGTGAACAGACTGCGATAACTGCGCCCCATAGCATTGCGCCCATACCTGTATCATGGTAACTGTTTTTTGCTTTATTGATCATTTGAGTTATTAAACTCAAACTCTCCAGTTCAGATAGTTTTTTATCTTGCATAATCAGGTTTTTTGTTTTTGATATTCTTTTTGTAATCGATACCCCGGAATGATCCAGGCAATAACCATTGCAGCAGATAATAACAATAATTGATAATCGGCGGGAATGAAATGTGCTATAACTGATAAGAACCAGCAACCGATTCCACCAATTACAAGTGGCCGGAATTGTAATAACATACCACATAAAAAAGTGGGTACCCCATACATAGCAAGAAAAACAGGGTTGATAAGTTTATAATAATTCTCCTTCCCTACTTCGCCGATCGTAATACCGACCAACACCATCAAAACAACAAAGCTGATCCAGATATAACCCATCATCCGATCGGTATAGGTTGCAACCCGCTTTACACGATTCTGTTTTCGTAAATAAAATACCTGGTATATAAATGCCAGCCAGCACACCATCCACACATAATAGTGCTGTTCAAAATGTATAAACTTCAATAATACAAACTGGGCAACGCTGCATATAAAAACCACCCAGCCCCATAAGAGGTAAAGGTGGCCGTTTTCACTAAATTGATTTTTCGCCTTTTCAATCATACTGTGTATGACCTGCAGGCTGTCCTGTGCGGAAAAATTTTCCTGATTCATGGTAAGTATTTAAAAAAAGTGATGCAGTTAACTGCGTCCTAATCTCTTTAAAAAATTATTTGTATTGAGAAAGGAAATAATAAACCTGGCCCGATCCCCATGAAGGATGAATGGAAGTTTCAGGTTTAACAGTACCATATAAATCTTTGGCTTTGCCAAATAAAACTTTTGCATCCACCTTGCTTCCACCAAATTCTTCTGGCGTAAAATATTTGTCCTGCCCTTCGAGTAAGTAAACTCTTGGATTGTTTGCATCCGCTTTCTTTGCCGCTTCCAGTGCTCCAGTAGCTTCGGGTCCGTATGTCATAAAACGGTTCATCACATCCCCCATCATTCTTAGTGATGCAATCATTTTTTTAATCACCCATGTTTCAGAGGTTTCTTTTGAAAGGCTGATTGCTTTGTCCAATGCTTTTTGCGCAGCATCGGCTTTAGGATCTGTTTTATCCGCATTATTACCAAACATATTATCTCCTATTCCCATTGTACCTGACATCACATTACCTAAAGCAACATAGTAATATGGAAGCCACTGGTTTTTTTCTGCTTCTGCTATTCTTTCAAACGAAGCCGTAAGGTCAACCCAATCCTCCACTGTTTTAGCAGAGTCAATCATAGCTACATTTTTCTCCATTGCCTTTACAAATTTTTCGTTCTCCATTTGTGCAACTGCCACTGATGAAATTGCCAGGGCTATCATTGCAATCATAATTTTTTTCATGTTGTTTTTGTTTTTAAATTTTAAAGATTTTATTTAACGATTTTTATTTTTTAATTTATCATATTCTTTTTCTGCAAGATTTTCTTTGGGTGCTGCATATGCCCCGATATAATTAAAAACTATACCAATACCCCAACCGAGCATCGGCCAAACTGGCCAGGGCACACCGTCGTTACCATTAGGTTGTCCTTTTATATACCAAAGCACCCAGAAAAAAATATTCACAACTATATAAGTTGCCAGGTGATATTTGAAAGATGCTCTTTTTTGAGCCAGTTGCCAGAGTTGGGGATCTTTTTCGTTTTGTTGATTTGAAGTATTTTCCATTTTTTTGTTTTTATTCTTTTAATAATTTCTTGAACTTGCCAATTCCCCTTTAGGGGATAGGGGCAATATTATAAAAGCCGGCTGTTAATCACATCTTCACTTCTGTCTATTCCAAAACTGAAGAAGGCTCCGATATATACAAACATTCTTGATGTGGGCACAATGGCTTCTTTTCGGTAGCCGTTATACGAATACTGATAACCATATGTCTGTTTGATATTGAAAATATTACTTACCTGAAATACATATACTGCAAATGTTTTTGCATTTGGTTTTCCAATGTTGGGTAAAAAATTCAATGCAAAACTAAAATTATGATACGCAGGAATTGTACCGCGGTCATTAAATTTAAAATTCGTTCCATCATAACCAATATTATAATAAGGCCGGCCACTGGCATAATTATAAGCCCCATTAAACTGTAGCTTCCAGGGTTGCACAAATTTTTTCAATATAACAGAGGCCGTATGCTTTGCAGCAAAATTGGGCGCAATCGCATAGGGGAAATTTAAAAAATCCCGTTTGGTATCCAGGTAAGAATAGGAAATCCAGTAATCAAGATTTTTAATTGTCTTCTTATCCCGCCAGAAAAATTCAATTCCTTTAGCATCGCCAAAACCATTATTATTTACAGCAGTTTCTCTGCCACTGGTAAAATTTGTTTTAATTAAATTGTTGTATTTTTTATAAAACACTTCTGCTCTGAAAGTAGTGAGACTGGTTACTTTTAAATACTGAGTGATGTAGTGAGTTGCTTTCATAAACCCCAAAGAATTAACCGGGCTATTTGTTGCAGGCAAATATTTTGTTTCAGGATTTTGATAGAACACGCCATACGCCATAGAAGCCTGGCTGCCATTTCCCAATTTATAAGCAATGGAAACCCGAGGCGCAATATTTACTTTATCAAGTGTGGAGGAATGTTCTACTCTTGTACCAATCTTAGCAGCAACAGCATTAGTAAGATAAATATCTGCTTCGGCAAAACCCGATTTAATATTTTGCCTGATGCTGCCACCAACCATTTGTCCATTATACAAAGTGAAATCAGATTTATCTTTGGTAAAATTATACTCGGTTCCAAAGCGGATGGCACTTAATCCTTTTAGTTTTTTTTCAATCACCATTCTTGCATTGAAATAATTTCCTTTTAAATCCAATCCAAATTTTTTAAACTCAAGGCCATTTAATACTACTTCATTTTTATTTGCATCTTCCAAACCGCTATTGATACCATCTTTATTATTTGTAAAAGAGATGCCGGCATTTACTTTCCATCCTTTTCCAAGAAATTCTTTCCATGAAAAATTGTTGTAAAAATTGGTGTTCTTAAGCCCAAACTTATCAAAGTATCCAAGTGTATCAATACTATTGGTTGTAAAAGCAAGCCTACCAGTACTGAAAAGTCCATAATATTTTAAAACCCCGGTTTTAGAAGTCTTTATGCGGAAGTTTGCATCACCACTATGATACTCGGGTACCTGCGAGTAATCCTGTTTCTGTTTGATAACTGCAAATGCAGGATAAAGATTGGTGTAACTGTATGTACCACCGACGGAAAAATTTTTCTTTTTTGATAAATGCTGATAACCACCATTTCCACCAATAATAGAAAGTCCGAGATTCGCTGAACTCTTATCGGGGAAATCAATTGACTCTAGAATTAATGCTGATGAAAGTGCCTGACCATACAATGCGGAGTAGCCACCTGTACTGAAAACAGTTCCTTTAAATAAGAATGGAGAAAATCTTCCATACGAAGCGATGTTTGGAGTGCTGCTCTGAAAAAAATTATTTACCAATGTACCATCAATAAAAATTTTTGTTTCGGCAGCTGTACCACCGCGAACAAATAATCCTTCACTCTCTCCAACTTGCTGTGCGCCGGGTAACGTTTTTAATGCCCCCGTTAAATCGCCATTTGCACTTGCTGTAGTAACAACATCAATCGGGCTCAATACAACACCTGCTCTTTTTCTATCGCTTGCTTCAAATGTACCTGCAGAAATAACCACCGCCTGCATTTCATTTTGCTCTTCTTTCAGGCTGGTTTGAATATTTATTGCAGTGCCATCTAATTTCACCGGCTGTTGAAAGAGTTTATACCCGATAGAAGAAATTTCAATGATCTGGTCTCCTTTCTCGGTAGTACGAAACCGGAACTTACCGGTTGAATCGGTAGTGGCTCCATCATAAGTATCTTTCAAAGTAATACTTACTCCCGCCAATGGTTTTGATTTATTATCTGTTACTTTTCCCGTTACAGTGGTGGTTTGTGAGTAAGAAAAAATGCTTGTGGCAATAAGTAAAATGGCAAATGAAAATCGGGTGAACATACAGTTGAATTTTGAATTATTGCACAAACGTAAAGTAGTTTATAATATAAACCAAATTTATTTTTAAAAAAAGACGGCCGAAACCGTCTCCCAAAAATATTTACAATCTCTATTAAAGGATAAATCGTATAGCAGCCAACTCCCTCCCAACCTGTTGTACTCCTTTTAAAATGCGGGTAGTTTGCGTTGGAGATGGTTTTTTAATTCCGCTTATATATTGTGCTAAAAGACTTTGGTTGATCCCAATCCTGTCAGAAAGGGCTTTTGCATTGATTACTTTATAAAACTCAAAAAACTGTTGCATGTCAAGAGTAATTTTTAAATCTGTGCCGGTTATTCTTTTTTTCTGTTTGACAAAATAAAGGTTAAGGGCCTCAAGAATATTTTTCTTAAGCTCTTCCAGGGAATGACCTACTGTATAAACAGGATATTTTGCAGCATAGGCCGAATAACCTGTTTTCGTTTTTTCAATAATCATTTCAATTTTCATAACTCACATTTTTTATTTGATACCTGCATCTTTTTTTATTTTCCTTTCCAGCCCCTTACCTACTTCATGACTGCCGTGATAAGGACATACTATCTGTCCCTTTTTAACTGGGTGTTCCATTATCATGTGGCTACCTGTTTGTCTTATTACAAACCATCCGTCTTTCTTAAGTAGTCGAACCAGTTCGCTGGACTTCATTATTTAAAGGTAATAAATTTATTACTCAGGTAAAATACAAAAAATAAGCAAATTCTGGAATCGGCGGTAGCTGGTATATGAATAGTTTCAATAAAAAAAGCCAGCTCATCAGAACCGGCTTTCACTTAATTATCAAAAATTTTACTTCGCCTTATACTGCGGAATCAATCCATTCGACAGCTCCACCATCTTCTTAACTCCATCATACTATTTGAAGTAACATATCTAAGCGAGGGGTAATTTATTTTTTCTGATAAGTAATAATAACTGAAACATTATTCTCTAAATCAGTATTAATGATGACTTTCTCAACTTTAGTTCCGTGTTTTATTTCAAGTAAAGCCGTATTAGGAGGTTTAGTTCCTAAATTTTCGGCATAAAATGCAAGGACATTATTTTCCTGACCACTTACGCAAAGCGAAGCCTGAAATGGTTTCTTTGACAATTTAATATATTCCGCTACTGTATTGTAATTTAAGTAAACAGAAATTGAATCACCATCAATAACGCTATTACTATAAAGCTTAATGTGAATAGTATCTTCTTCCACATTAAGAAACTTATCTACTTTATAAGTTCGTTTGTCCAGTTTAATATTATTGAATGGTTCGCCAGGTCTCGGAGATGTAACATCAGTCATACTAATTCGGAAAACATAGCCTAATAACCAGCAATTTTTCTCCTCAAACATAAAATCTACAAGTTGCTCAGATGTAGCCAAAGCTGTATCCTCAAGTATAATGGTCGCTACAGGATAATTTGCTTTAACCCTGGAAAAACACAATTTCATAAGCGAATCCATTTTTTTAGGCTCCTGCAAAAAAATTACGCTACCGCTTATATTTGCACGTTCCTTTTCCGAAGCATTATCTATCCATTTATTAAAACTCATAGACGCCGAATTTTGACCAAAAAGCAAAATGTCTTTAATAAACTCTTTTGCTCTTGGATGCAGTGTATCCAATGAAGGCATCAGGCAATTGCACATATTTTTGGCAGTTTCTTTTACTGCGGTATCGCTTTTCATTACACCTGGCTGTGCCAGAGTATTGATAGAAACAAAATAACTAACTATCAAAAAAAAAATCTTTTTCATATAAATCGAATTTGTAAGGTACAGATTAATTATGCTTTCAACCCTGGCCAGTTTACCTGGATATATAAATATAAAAAGCCGGCTCATCAGAACCGGCTTTCACTTAATTATCAAAAATTTTATTTCGCCTTATACTGCGGAATCAATCCGTTCGCCATCTCCACCATTTTCTTCAATCCATCTTCCGGCAAATTACCTTTTTTAAATTCGGCTAATAGTTCCGGCATTTTATTATCCATCTCCATTAAGAAATGCTCTTCAAATTCTTTTACTCTTTTTACTGGTACATCTTTTATCAAACCATTTGTACCAAGATAGATAATAGCAACTTGTTTTTCAACCGACATGGGTGAGTACTGAAGCTGTTTCAATATCTCTACGTTTCTTGCACCTTTATCCAATACATTTTTTGTAGCAGAATCCAGATCGCCACCAAATTTTGAGAATGCTTCCATCTCACGGTATAATGCCTGATCTAATTTTAATGTACCTGCAACTTTCTTCATAGATTTAATCTGCGCATTACCACCCACACGACTTACAGATATACCCACGTTAATTGCCGGGCGGATACCTGATAAGAATAAGTTTGTTTCCAAAAATATCTGTCCGTCAGTAATAGAAATTACGTTAGTTGGAATATATGCTGATACATCACCGGCTTGTGTTTCTATAATTGGTAATGCAGTTAAAGAACCACCACCTTTCACCAAATGTTTAATACTCTCCGGTACATCATTCATATTTTTTGCAACAGCATCATCACTGATAACTTTTGCAGCTCTTTCCAGTAAACGGCTATGCAGATAAAATACATCACCCGGATATGCTTCACGACCCGGAGGACGACGCAATAATAAGGATACTTCACGGTAAGCAACAGCCTGCTTTGAAAGATCATCATAAATGATCAATGCTGGTCTTCCGGTATCACGAAAAAATTCCCCGATAGCTGCACCCGCAAACGGAGCATAGAATTGTAAAGGTGCCGGATCACTTGCACTCGCTGCTACAATCGTTGTGTATTCCATTGCACCAGCATCTTGCAAAGTCTGCATTACGCCGGCTATGGTTGATGCTTTTTGTCCGATTGCAACATATATACAATAAACAGGTTTGCCTGCTGCAAAAAATTCTTTTTGGTTTATAATTGTATCAACACAAATGGCAGTCTTACCGGTTTGACGGTCACCAATTACTAATTCACGTTGACCCCGGCCAATCGGAATCATTGCATCAATAGCTTTAATACCTGTTTGCAAAGGTTCTTTTACCGGCTCACGAAAAATTACACCCGGGGCTTTTCTTTCTAACGGCATTTCATAACGTTCGCCGGTTATGGGTCCTTTACCATCTATCGGTTCACCCAAAGTATTTACTACACGGCCAACCATTCCTTCACCTACTTTTATAGATGCGATTTGCCCGGTTCGAGAAACTTTTGAGCCTTCCTGGATTCCACCGGTATCACCCATCAATACCACACCCACATTATCTTCTTCTAGATTCAATGCAATTGCACGAACACCATTTTCAAACTCTACCAGTTCACCATAGCGAACATTTCCTAAACCATACACACGGGCTATACCATCACCCACCTGCAACACGGTTCCTATTTCTTCCAAATCGCCGCTAGCATTAAAATTACTGAGCTGTTGTCTCAGTATCGCCGAAATTTCATCTGGATTAATTGCTGCCATCTTATTAGTTGTTTATTGTAAATTTTAAATTGCAAATTTTATGAACCAATCATTATTACTTCTATTAAGCTTCTGTTCCCGTACGTACGGGACTCTTGTACTTTAGTAATTTTATTCAGCGTCGTAACTCAGGTTTCAATCATTCATTTATTTCAAATCCAAGAACGAAACATCAAACTTTTACGAACCAATTCCAAATTACAAATTCCCAATTCCATAACCCCTACTCACCATTCACAACTCACTATCTCACTTTATAAATAAAATCATTATTCTCAAACTGGCGTGCTATATGTTTCAAATCATAAGCAATACTTGCATCTACTAATTTATCTCCTACCTGTAATACAAACC
>JANOFP010000516.1:0-8471 GCA_031413675.1 Bacteroidota bacterium | reverse complement strand
GAAAAAATGGAACAGTTTATTGATGAAGAAAAAATTTTATCTGTTTTTTTAGTTAATCGGGTAATGCAGGCTTTTATCGAAGAGACAGAAGAAAAAATAAGTATTTGTGCTGATGCAGAAGTGAAAGATGCCTGCCTGCTTGCCTGTGTTCAGGCAATTAATCATTATAAAATAAGTATGTATGGTACAGCTGCAGCCTTTGCAAAAGCATTAGCAATGGAAAAGGCCGCTACTTTATTTCATGAAGCAGAAGTAAATGAAAAACAAATTGACGACAGGTTATCTCAATTGGCAGAGTTTGAAATAAACTTAAAGGCCCGGGCACCAATCTTAATTAGTCCATAAGAATTGTACAACGGAATGAATGGAAAAATTCATTGCATTGAAAGAGCGGATTAAATAGTTTAATTTTATAAATGTCGCTTGGCAATCCAAAAGCTGCAACGGAATATACAGCACAAAACAAAGTTCAGTTGATTCGTGGTGGTAAGCAATATTTTGACTTACTGCTTCAGCTGATTCATACTGCAACTGAAAGCATTCACCTGCAAACTTATATTTTCGACGATGATGTAACCGGTACATTGGTAGCGGATGCGTTGAAGGCTGCTGTAAAAAGAAATGTAAAGGTTTATTTTCTTGCAGATGGCTATGCATCACAGGTACTATCGCAGAGTTTTATTAATGATTTGAGAAATGCAGGAATTAATTTTAAAATGTTTGAACCGCTATTTAAAAGCAAACATTTTTATCTCGGCAGGCGGTTGCATCATAAAATAACAGTAGCCGATACAAGATTTGCTTTAGTAGGCGGAGTTAATATCAGCGACCGGTATAATGATATGCCTGGCCAGCCTGCCTGGCTTGATTTTGCATTGTATGCCGAATGTGAAATTGCCCGTGAACTATGTGTGTTATGTTGGAAATCATGGTACGGTTTTTCTATCGATATGAAAATAACACCCTGCGAAGAAAAAGAAATGATTTATGCGATTAAGCCGGAAGAAGCATGTCTGGTACGTATGCGCCGTGAAGATTGGGTGAGGCGGAAGCACCAGGTTTCAAAAACATATATTGAAATGCTGCGTAATGTACAGTCCCATATAACAATTTGCAGTAGTTATTTTTTACCCGGCAAAACAATCCGGCGATTAATAAGTGATGCTTCGAAACGGGGAGTAAAAATAAAAATAATTACTGCAGGACGTTCGGATATACTGCTTGCCAAGTATGCAGAACGCTGGATGTATGACTGGCTGCTGCGTAATAATATTGAGCTATATGAATACCAGGAAAATGTATTGCACGCAAAAATAGCAGCTTGCGATTCTGAATGGGTAACAGTAGGATCGTATAACCTCAATAATTTAAGTGCTTATGCAAGTGTTGAACTCAACCTGGATGTAAAAAACCCATCTTTTGCAATTCAAACTGAAAAAACACTTGGAGATATTATTCAAAATGATTGCATCCTTATAACACAGGAAAATCATATACGGTCAAAAAATATTGTTAACCAGTTTGCCCGCTGGTTTTCGTACCAGTTTCTCCGTACATTTCTTTATTTAATAACTTTTTATTTTAAAAAAAGTGGATAGAAAATGCAGCAACTAAATAAGAGTTAATTTCCTTTGATTCTTTTAATTAATGATTTTAATGTTTCCCGGTTCCATCCTTCAAACCTTCCCCGTTGCACTACCATTTTATTATTATCAGGATGCTGAAGAAAATAATGAAATGCGAATTTCCCTTTTGGATTTTGCCATCCCGTTATTTGCCCAAAACGAAGGTCATTAAATACAAGTGTATCATTCCATTTTTCCACTGTATAAAATCCACGGGCAAATTGCAACAAGTCATGAACATCTTCATGATCATTTACCGATTGTAACCAGGAATCATTACGAAGAAAATAAGTAAAGTCAATCGTTGATTTTTTATCGAATACAGAACGAAATCCGACATGGTATCCAGAATCATCTTTAGCCACTACATACCAAAGCCAGTTATTAAATGGAGTAGGGGTAGTAAAATAATCCGGGTAGGATATTTTCTGAATGCTAAATGCTTTCCTGACATCTTTTTCAATTAATGTTTTATTGAATAACGAATAGCCGAGGTAGAATGCAGGCAGTATTAAACCGAAACGCATCCATAATTTCCGCCGTTTATCCAATCGCTTTAAAATTATCAACGCAACAGCCGCAACACCTAAACCAAACGAAAAGAAGGGATCAGCAACAAATAATATATTAAAAGAAATACGCTGGTGGTTGAATGGCTCAAACCAGCCAACACCATAGTTATTAAAAGCATCCAGAATTATATGAATGAAAACCTGTAAAGCAAAGAATAAAATAAATTTTGAAAAACGAATATTATGAGGCCGGTGCCAATGATCAGCTGCTAAGGCAAAAGCAGGTACAATTATAAGTGCAAATAAAAATGAATGTGTAAATCCACGATGAGCAAGCAAATTTTCTGACGTGTTGAGCCAAAAGGATGCAATGAAATCAATATCCGGTATGGACTGTGCCAGTACGCCCCATAGCATTGCGGTTTTACCAAGAGGTTTTCTCAGTAACGCTTCACCGATGCAGGCACCCAGTGCAATGTGAGTAAGTGAATCCAATGTTTAAAATTAACCGTTAAACGCCAGCTTCCTATTTTTTTATAACAGATTTTATATCCTCCATCAGCTCCATTTGTACTTTCTGAATTTCAAATAACGTTTTCATCTGCTCAGTCATCAGCAGATCTAATTTATGATGCAGATTACGAACTTCGATCTCCGATTTTAAGTTTATCAGATAATCATTAACAGCTCGTTTCCGGTCCTTTTCTTCCCTTGCGGTTTTGGCTCATCATAATTACCGGTGCCTGAATGGCGGCAATAGCGGAAAGAATCAGATTGAGTAAGATAAAAGGGAACGGATCAAATGGTTTGCTTAATAAGTATAAATTGATAAGCATCCAGGTAATCATGAAGATTACAAATGACAAAATAAATTTCCAACTTCCACCGAAGCTTGAAATCGAATCCGCTATCCTGCTGCTGAGCGAGGGATTCGTTTCCTCAAATTCGATGAGCTTATCCGAAATAATTTTTTCTTCATCAATTGCTTTTTGAACAATCTCATTTAGTTTTTGTAACTGTACATTTTCGGAATCTAATAATTCGTCCAGTTTCTTCGTTGTCATACTTAAGAATTATTTATTATGAGCAACGAATAAGGGTAATTTAGTTTCCTTCATCAGAATATCAGCCATACTTTCCCGGAACCAGCGGCTCATTGTACTACGCCTGTATGCACCTAATACGACTAAAGCATTTTCTTTTTGCTGCTTCAGGTGTTTAATAATTTCTTCTTCTGCAATGCCTTTCAAAATAGTATAAGTAGCTTTCGGATAATGTCTTTTCATAAACTCTTTCATAAGCTTATTATCTGGTAAATGAAGTGCTTTATTTACCGGGTTAGCGGATATTACTTCTGTATCTAATTGTTTTAACTGGGTTAACAGGTAGCTGAACATTTTTATGGCATGTACGGATGATGGTTCACCATCATACAGCAAAATAATTTTAGTAATGGGCTTGAATTTGCCAGGTACTAATAACACCGGGCATTGCACGTCAATTAATAAATCACGAATAAAACGGGTTGGCAATTTTTCTGTGTAATGTGTTAAGGTTTCTTTTTCGTCAATCACCATCAGGTCCGCGTAAATACTTTCATGTTTCAATTCCCGGATGGCGATATTATGGTCATGATGTACCGTATATTCCAATCCTGCCAGTTGGCATGCTTTTTCAAAGTGTTCGGACGAAGCCTGGCGGGTTTTTTTATCGTTTAATTCAAATTGTTTTAGTCGGGCTTCCGTAGCTCCTTCTTCTACAATTAAATCATAAATTTTATAACTCGTATAAGTGGGGTCATCTAAAAATGAACCGACCAGATGTGCATGAGATAGTTTTGCCAGGTTGATAGCATACTCTTTTGTATTGTTTGAATATTTAAGCCCGTCAAATGCGGCAAGAATCTTTTTCATTTTGTTTGTTTTAAAATGATAAACCTGAATTATTAAAGATGTATAAAGTTATTTTAGCATGCAGGCATAAAAACTGTTTGTCATCAGATGGGTAGTTGATTTTTGTTTGGAAAGAGCAAACTCAGGTGAAAATAATTCAAAGAGAATATGCCAGGAAAACCAGGATTTTCATTTTTTTGAAACAAGAATCAGACATTGAGTTAACTTAGGTCACCACAAAGCGATTAGCTATCATTTTAACTTCACAGTAATAAACAGTAAATCATGAAAACTATAATTGTCCCTACCGATTTTTCTCCAGTATCACTGAATGCAGTAAATTTTGCAGCTGATATGGCTATGACTATTGATGCTAGCATAATTTTGTTGAATGTTTATAATATTCCAGTAACGTATTCGGAGGCAACAATTTTGCTATTATCCGTAGATGAATTAAAAAAGGAAAGTGAGACTCAGCTGGAGGAATTAAAAGAAAAGCTAATCCATGTAACATCTGGTAAAATAAAAGTATATGCTGAAGCAAGGATGGGAAATACAATAGACGAGCTGGAAGAAGTGTGCAAACAAATTCAGCCCTTTGCTGTAGTAATGGGTGCAAAAGGAAAAACAGGGTTAGAGAAAATAGTTTTTGGCAGCAACACACTTTCTGCCATACGGCATCTTACTTTTCCGGTAATATGTGTGCCACCAGGTAAAGAATATGGTAAAGGAATTAAGAAAATTGGTTTTGCCTGCGATTTCAAACAAGTGGTTGAGACAACTCCAGTTCAGTTTATTAAGCAAATGGTTACTGAGTTTAATGCTGAGTTGCACATTTTAAATGTTGACTACAACAATAAAAACTTTAAACCGGAAACTCCGGAACAATCTTTTCTGATACATAACTTACTCGAAGATTTAAAACCCAATTATCATTTTATAAATAATGCAGATGTTGAAGATGGAATCAATCAATTTGCTGAAAGCAATAACCTTGATTTGGTTATTACGATTCCTAAGAAACATAAACTGCTTGAAGGAATTTTTAAATCAAGTAGTTCAAGACAATTGGTCTTTCAATCGCACATACCCGTAATGTGTGTGCATGAATAAACAAAGATTGAAAGGTTGACGTTAGGAAAAACCGGAAATTTAAAATGATTACCGGTTTTTTTATTAGGTTAATTATTTGCTGGGCTTATGGATATATATCATTTAGCTTGACCTGCATAATTAACACGAATCGATTTATTCTATGCAATTTTCAATTCGGAAGTTTAAAAATCGATTCTTCTAAAAGAATGATTGGTTTATTTAAAGTGAATGAAATTAGAAATGGCATGAATCTAAACAGAAGCCTTGCCCAGTTTTTTAATTTTTAATAATTGAAAGATGAGATAAATAAAGACACTCCAAACACCACCTGCAATGGAATAAGCCATAATAAGCAGCCATACAGGAGTTTTATCTCTTGTGCCCCATAATGTTCTTTTATTAAAATTATTTTCTGTTATTTTATATACACCCCATGGTACTACCTTTTCCATAGAAAGATTTCCATAGAATTCATTGTCTTCGACTTTGGTCACTAAGATTAGATTTCCCTTTATATCTCCCGGCATACTGTCTTTTTTAAATTCTGCTGTTGCTTGCCCACTGGAATCGGTAGTATACGTTTCTTCATCACCTGCGGGTAGTAAACTGTTAAGCCGGCTGATACCTATTTTTAATTCAACATCTTTAGCTGGTGCCCATACTCCGTTTTTCAATTCGGTAACCGTTACAGTAATTGATCTTGTTTCACCATCAGAAGAAGTGTCAATTTCTATTTTTGATTTGGTAACTGGCAATTCTGTTTTTGTTACCTCAAATTCTTTTGTAGCAGTTGACGAAGCTATAAAGTTATGAAGTGATGATGCATCCCATATTGCTTTTACAGATGCAGGGATGATCAGTTTGGCTTCACCATTATCACTTGTAATTGCTTTGCCCAATAAATTTGCTTCGCTGGAATCGCTGTCAATATAAACTTGAACAGGGATATTTTTTACCGGAGTATATTTTTTACCCAGTTTATATTGTGTTTTAATAATGAGGTAGGGAATTTTATTATTAACTGAATAATATTTCATATTCACTACAGATTCTTTCACAACGGAATCCTGTGCCTGTATTTCAGTTACTGTTAAAATAAAACATACCAACAGTAAGAATTGATTAGTTAGCGTTTTCTTCCTCATTTTGTTCTATTGTTTTATAAATTGAAATGATGGGGAACACTCGTACAAAAAAAGTTATGACTAATAGTGCACCCGAAAGTGAACCCAATGCAATAGCCCACTCTTCCCAACTGGGAAAATAATGGCTGTAACGTAGGGGCGCATCAAATTTTGGTAAAAAGGGATGAAGCATTGTAGGCGTAACAATCAGATAACGTTTAAACCATGCACCTACTACCACCATTACACCTGCAACAAACATGGGTTTTGGTTTTCTTCCTTTAGGAAAAATGACGATCAAAATCGGAATTATCATACCTACGAAAATTGCAAACCAGAACAAAGGAGCAAATTCTCCGGCAAATAATTGGGTCAAATGTTCTTCCTCAGATTTTTTCATTTTAAATGCAGGTACTAGGTATTCATTAATATTAAAATACAAGTACAATAAGGATAGCATCACCAGGATTCTTCCCATTTTATCGAAATGCAAATCAGTAATATAATTTTCAAGTTTATATACCCTGCGAAAAACATACATAGCTACAACTACGCCACCAGCACCTACTAAAAATGCACCTGAAACGAAATAAGCTCCGAAGTTTGTACTATCCCATCCGGGTCGATATGTAGTAGCAAATAACCAGGAGGTTACTGTATGGATGCAAAATGCTACAGGAATGATTACAACGCAAATAATTGTAATAGCTCTGTTCCTGATTTTTTCCTGTGCTTCAGTTCCTTTCCAGAATGAGGCCAGCCAGCGATAGAGTTTTGAAAAAGGTTTACCCAACTTCTCTTTTGCTGCTATCAGAGTTTTTAAATCAGGCAACATTGTTATATAAAGCAAAAACAAACTGAGACAGAAATAAGTTCCAATTACAATTACATCCCACATAATGGGTGATTGCAGCCGACCATGAGTAAACAAGTTTACAAGACGTTCAGGCCGCCCCATATCCACTATAATAATCAAAGATGCAAAAGTGATAGCCGATACAGCTATGATTTCGGAAATACGTGTAAGCGGTGTACGCCAGGGAACATTTGCCAGTCGGAAAATAGCTGTGATAAGTGATCCTACCAGGCTGATGGCAACAAAAAAAACAAAATTTGAAATATAAATTCCCCACGAAACATAATCACCCATATTGGTAACAACCAATCCTTTTCTTAATTGTTGAAAATAAGCGAAGGCACCGATACAACAAATGACAATCAAGGTTGCTGTCCATATCATTCCTCTGCGTCCAAATTTTTGCGGCAGCAGATCATTGATAATTTTTTCCCGGGAGAAGTTTTGTATATTTTCCACGTTGTTAGTTTAAGATTTTTTTTCTGCAGGTTCTTCTTTATTTAATCCATCTTCAAATTTAAAATTGCGGTTTACCGGTGGCAGGTAATACACTCTTGGTTTAGTACCCAAATCTTCCATCAGCCTGTATCCTGATTTATCTTTTATCAAGTCACTAAACCGGAAAGTTTCAGCTCCGTTCGTTACTGAATCTTCATTCATATCTCCAAAAAAGAAAACACCATTCGGACATGCAGATACACAATGTGGCAACTCTCCTTTGCGTACCATATCAGGGCAGAAGTCACATTTACCAACTGTTCCTTTTTTCTGTGGTATACTTGTTTCGCATGAGTATGGCATCTTCTCAATTTCTTCTGGCAAATCAGGTTCTTCCCAGTTAAATACCCGGGTAGAATACGGGCAGGCTGCCATACAAAAACGGCATCCGATACAACGGTCACTATCAATAGAAACAATTCCATCCTCTCGTTTAAATGTTGCATCAACCGGACAAACTTTTACGCATGGTGGTTCATCACAATGCATACAGGTAGTAGGTTGCCAGTAAGAGGCTGTATGCTCCGCATCCTTCATTGGATATATTTTTATCCAGTTTTGATCTGGATGAATTTGGTGCATATGATTACATGCCTGTTGACATTTTTTTAAATTTTTGCAACGGGATAAATCAATTACCATAGCAAAACTTTTTCCTGCAATTCCTTTTCGTTGTTCACTATTGCTGAGTTGTGGTAATTCAGGTACAGGTTTAAGAAAAGCTTTATCTACTTCAATTATTTCTCCATCTACTGATAGCAATTTTACTTTTTCGCCAGAAGATACTACGTCCTGATCTTGCCCGGGAGAAAAGGGGTTTTTATCTGGAGAACAACCCGCTGCTAAACCAGCAAGTAAGCCGGTTAGCA
>JANOFP010000515.1:0-7843 GCA_031413675.1 Bacteroidota bacterium | reverse complement strand
TTTTTCAAAAAATCCAGTTAAGAAACCTCCTTCACATTTGTTTAACTTAACATGGCTTGATTGTTTAATAAACAAATGGGATTAAAATAATTTCGTAACTAAAAAATGAACACATGAAAAAAATATTTTTTACTCTGGCATCGGCAGTTTTATTTCTGGCATCCTGCAAAACAAGTGATATAAAAGAACCTGAGTACCGTGATATCCGCGATGTACGAATTACAGATGTGGGATTATTTAAAACAACCGCTGGACTTAATCTTGTTTATTATAACCCGAATGCTTTTACAGTGCAACTAAACGATGCGTCCGGTGATGTGTACATTGATAATATTCACTTAGGTCGTTTTAACCTTGATGATAAGGTGCAGGTACGTAAACGCAGTGAATTTGTGGTACCAGCAGTCATCAAATTAGATAATATCAGCGCCATCACAAACCATAAGGATATCTGGAATAAAAAAGAAGCAAAGATCCGGATTGAAGGTATTGCAAGAATAAAAAAAGCAGGTTTCACTAAAGAAGTACCGATCAAATATGAAGGCATGCAAAACATAGAAAAGCTCAAATCAATTTTTATAAAATAATTTTTTACACGAATGAAAAAAACCGGCAGGAATGCCGGTTTTTTATTTATCTCATTCGATCATAGTTCCCATTTGTTAAAAGACCCTGACGCCAATCAACTTATTCAGAGTAGTTTAAACACAGCAACCCGCATCTGTTAACATTAGCAGTTTATGTGGCACCGTTTTCGTTAAACTACTATGTCATTCAAAATTATTTAATCAATTAAAAACTTCAGTTATGAAAAAAATTTTTTTACTTATCGCCATAGCTGCAGCAGTATCTGTAGTATTGGTTGCCCGAAACAATAAAGCGGTATCGAAAAAAATTGATGCCATTGAGTTAAGTCAGTTTGAAGCCTGGAAGGCTGCAAATGAAAAAATAGCAATTGCTAAAAAATCAGCACCCCGCACTGTCAATTATCAAAGCCCAAAGATGGTTTCTGAAACTCAAAATACAGCCAAAACAAAAAAAGGCTGGAGTAAAGCAGCTAAGGGTGCAGTAATTGGAGGAGCATCAGGTGCAATTCTTGGAGCCGTAATCAACAAACGTAACCGTGCAGCCGGTGCTGTTATCGGAGGAGTGATTGGTGGAGGCGGTGGTTATGTGTTGGGTCGACGAATGGATAAAAAAGACGGACGGTTTTAAAATAGATAGTTAGTGTTTTCATTGCAAAGCGGGACTTTTACAAGTCCTGCTATATAGTGCTGGAAATTGTTGTAATTTTTTAATCAAATAATACTTCAGGTTCTTTCATTTCAAAATATAATTGTTCGCAGAATAATCTGCTTTGTTTCTTTTCACATAAGTATTATACTTTCTGCCTTCAGTTGAATAAATGTAAAAAATGAATTTAAACTTGAATTTCATGGCTTCCCAAAAAATATCTGGTAAGAATTGATTTTTGCGATTGCTTACCTGCTTTCATTTCAAGACTTGCACGATTCTTGCAAAGACTATCCGCATGAATTCATTCAAAATATTATCTATGAAAAAAAATATGCTCTCCTTGTTATTGATAACGGTCTGTATTTTATTTACCCCTGCTATTCAGTCACAGGGCTTGAAAACACTGGAAACCAATAATGGTTTTAAAAATTATAAACTGGGTTCAAAGTATACGAGTGTGCATGGCATTAAAAATAAAGTTGAAGATGGTTCAGATAAGGTGGTAATTAGCTATACCACAGAAAAAATTGGTGAAATCCCTGTAAAGCTGATTGAATTATTTTACTTAAATGATACACTTTCAAAAATTCTTGTTCATGTATCGCCTGAAAATCATACAAAATTGCTGGAGGCTTGTAAAAATAATTTTGGACAACCCACAACCGATCTCAGTGATAATGAAACAACACGTAAAGCAAAAAATGAAAATTTAAATTCAGGCAATAGTTTTCGGGACCAATATCTATGGAAAGTAACGAAACTCAGTATGGAGTATTTTTATATTTATCCTCAAATAAGTGGCAATGCATACAGTGTAAGAGAATTGTTTCTGAATTACTCCTTCAATAATTATGCACAGCGTTTACAAAAAGCCAAAAAAGGAAATTTTTCGGGAAAAGATTTTTGATTTGTTTTATACTAATCCGATTCTTTCAAATACCTGCTTCAGGAATTGCTTTTACTTTTAAAAAAATATTCTTTTATCCTTTTCTTAACGAAGGTTTTAAAATTAACTTTCAGTACTATCCGTTTACTGCCGAACCTGCCTGCATTCTATGTAATGTAAAACTTTACTCAAATAATTGATGTATGAACGAAACCAACAATCATCTTAACGATGGCTTATACAGCTATGATTCTTTTAGTACAAACAAAAAATCAAACGATTCAAATTTTTTATGGTGGTGCGCAGGTACACATCAAAAACTTCTAAAAGGGTTTCAATCGGAACACAGTAAATATTCCGGGCTGGGTGGTGTACTGCTTGCCACATTTGTATTGGCCACTCTATCGGCAGGCTATGCTGTTCATTCGGTATTTGGTAATTGGCTCTGGACCATAAGTTTTGCAATCATCTGGGGTTTAATCATTTTCAATTTTGATCGTTTTCTTGTTTCCACCATGCGTAAATATGGAATATCACGTAACAAACAGATCTGGATGGCTGTACCCAGAATGGCATTGGCTTTATTGATTGGCGTAGTTATAGCCCGACCACTGGAATTAAAAATTTTCGAAAAAGAGATTAATGTGAAGATGACAGAAAATATGCACAAAAAAATTCAATTGAATGACAGTTTACTTGCAAAGGAATACAAAGCACAATTACAATCGGCAGAAATAGAAAGACAAAATTCTATAAAACGCAAACTGGCAATTGAGGATACACTTCATCATCTTCAAACAGCATATATGCAGGAGGCTGATGGAACTGGTGGCAGCGGTATGCGTGGTATTGAAAATATTACAAGGTTGAAACAAGATGCATATAGTCAAACAAAACTTCACTATGCCCCGGAGTTGATTTTGCTTGATAAAATAATCGGTTCTCAAGATAGCCTCATCCAACAATCAAAAGCAGCAATGGAAGAAAAAAGAAAACAATATGAGGCGGCAGCAATTATCAATATGGGATTTTTAGAAAGAAATAAAGCCTTGACCGATCTTTCAGATGAGGAGGCAAGTGTGTTTTGGGCAACGCTACTCATTTCTTTACTTATCATTTTAATTGAAATCGGACCGGTATTATCCAAACTCATAATGCCCGTTGGTCCATATGATATAGCATTGGCAAAAGAAGAATTAATTCAGATGGCAACCAGCGAATCAGAAATCAGAAATGATAAAGAATCCCGGTTTGAAAAAAGAAAAGTATTTCACCAGATACAAAAAGAAATGTCGGATCAGCTGGCAGAGAAACTTACACAACTGCAACAAAAAAATATTGATAAGGAACTGGACAAATGGGAACGGGGTGAGTGGGAACCAAATGATCATCGTGCCAGCATGGATGAAGTAATGCGAAAAATAAAAATGCAATACCAGTTCCGGGATGAAGATTTGCTTTAACTGATTTTATAAATACAATTTTCTTCAGGGTAATTGTGAAACTTACGCTCCGCCAGATTCAAACTTCATTTATCTTTAGCGGCAGAAAATATTTGTTTACTAAAAAATAAAATCAAATGCAATTTACGCCGCAACAAATAGCCGGACTATTGAAAGGCCAATTAGAAGGAAATACGGATTTTGTTATTACTAAACTTGCCAAAATTGAGGAAGGTGTACCGGGCTCAATTTCTTTTTTGGCTAATCCGCTTTACACTCCGTATTTATATACAACCAAAGCATCCTTAGTTATTATCAATAAGGATTTTGTTTTAACAGGTCCGGTAACGGCAACATTGCTTCGGGTGGAAAGTGCAGAAAATGCTTTTGCAACTTTATTAGAAATGTATAACCAGGTAAAGCTGAATAAAAAAGGTATTTCAAAACTTGCTTTTATTTCCGAAACGGCTACCGTTGGAAAAGATATTTATGCTGGCGAATTTTCTTTTATAGGAGAAAATGCTAAGATTGGTGACAATGTGAAAATTTATCCCCAGGTATATGTGGGAGATAATGCAGTGATAGGCGACAACACAACATTATTTGCGGGTGTAAAAATTTATTCAGAAACGAGTATTGGAAAAAACTGCATCATTCATTCAGGAACTGTTCTTGGCAGTGATGGTTTTCGTTTTAATCCGGAAAATGATAATAAAAAAGTACCCCAGATTGGGAATGTAGTTTTAGAAGACGATGTGGAAATAGGTGCTAACTGTGCAATTGACCGTGCTACGTTGGGTTCTACAATTTTGCGTAAGGGTGTTAAATTCGACAACCTGATCCATATAGCACATAATGTAGAAATTGGTGAAAATACTTATTATGCTGCTGCAGGAGTTGTAGCAGGCTCTACCAAAATTGGGAAAAACTGTATGTTCAGCGGTCAAGTGGGCATTGTTGGTCATTTGCAAATAGCTGATAATACAATCATCACTGCACAATCTGGTATTTCAAAAAGTATTACAAAGCCTGGTGGGATGTATATGGGTTCACCAGCGTATGATGCAAATAAGTATCGGAAAAATTATATCCATTTCCGCAATCTTGATTCGATTGCAGACAGAATTACTGCACTTGAAAAGAAAAACAAAGAAGGTTCTGTATAAAATTAAAAATGGTCCGTTGAATGGAATTTGTAATTGGAAATAAGAAGTTATTACTTATTTAATTCCGCCAATCCTATCATTTTATTTTTTCCCGCATCCCAAAGTTTTAATCGCAGGCACCTGATAATTTCTTTAGGCGTAAGTCTTGTTATATTGGCAGTTTGCAGTTCGGGGATTTTTGCCATTGCTTCTGGCAGTCGGTAAAAAGGGATTTTGGAATTGATATGATGAACATGATGGAATCCAATATTTGCAGTTGCCCATTGCATAAAAGGATTCATTGCCATATAACTGGATGATTCAAGTGCTGCATTTTCGTAACACCATTCAATATTGCTCCTGAATTTTACACCGGGGAAATTATGTTGCGCATAAAAAAGATAAGCACCAAGCATATGAACAATAAATAACGGAAGAAATAGTGTAAGAAACCAAACAAGCGGTCCTAGAAATATAAAAAGCAATACCGCCGCAGCAATATGAAGAATAAAAACTGCAAGCGAATCCCAATGCCGGCGGGGACTACTTAAAAAAGATTGCAGACACATTCCATATAAGAACATAGTGAAATAGGCAAAAGCTATTGTAAGCGGGTGACGTACTGCCAGGTAAATTTTTTTTTCTTTTTTTCCAGCCTCCAAAAATTTTTCTTTGGTCATAATCGGAAATGAACCAATGCTGGCACTAAACAATTTTGAATTGTTGTTATGATGATGATCATGAGATCGCTTCCAGATGCTGGCAGGCGTAAGAATGTACATACCAAATGTAGTAAAAATAAAATCAGCCAGAACAGAACCGCGAAGGATAGTATGATGCTGAAAATCGTGAAAAATCATAAAGCATCTTGCCAGCATTAATGCCGCAAACAAACTACAGAAAATTTTTGCAAAAATATTTGGAATAAAATAAGTTCCCAACAACGACACGGTAAGCAAAAGAAAAGTAGAGCATGTGTAGTACCAACTCTTCCATCTTATTTCCTTTGCAAAAGGTTTGGTAGTAAGTATAAGTTCTTTGCCAGTAAGCATAATGCAAATATAAGTCGTTTTTATATTCAGCTAATTTACACTTTTCGCCAAATCGCTGATAATCTTTATTATTCAAATTTACAGTTCACACAACCCTAAATGCAATCGTTGGCATAAAACACAAACATTGCTTTATTAACTGACCTTATTTTTAAGCCCGATATACTGTATGAAATTTTCATACAATCAACTTTATATCTAAAAAATAAAATTAAAGCCCTGAAAAAAATTATCTTAATCTTTTCAATTCACATTTTTATTATTGCTGATAAAACGAATCAAGTGTAGCTGCTGGACATGCTGAATTCAATTACCACAGCAAACATTTCAGCCTGGTTAAGTTTTGATACTATTATCATATTAAAACAATATCAAATTTGAATGATAAAACAGGTACTTTGGAAAGAGACAATGGCAAAAGAATCATTTTTTCAACCCAATTTATAACCCTGCTTTTTTCATTTTTAAAAAAAAAGGGTTGCATTCTGTTTTTGTTTTAAATAAATACCCCCCATCCCGGTAATAAAGCCTACATTTGCAATGACAATTTGAGTTTTATAGCCTCTGTAAGCGAAAAGACATTTTAGTTCCCCTCCGTATTTTTCATTACACCTGCATTAATCTCAGGTAATTTTTAAAAAAAAATATAATTTTCGCTATGAACATTTATGTTTCAAATTTAGGTTACAACGTAACAGATGAGAGTTTAAAAGCAATGTTTACTCCACACGGTGCAGTTTCAAGTGCTAAAGTAATTATGGATAAAGTATCGGGCCAAAGCCGCGGTTTTGGTTTTGTAGAAATGAGTGATGATGCTGCTGCACAAAAAGCAATGACTGAATTGAATGGTGCAATGGCTGATGGACGTGCAATTAAACTGAGTGAAGCAAGACCAAAGACAGAAAGAAACAATAACGGCGGCGGCGGTCGCTGGTAATCGTTATTTTATTTTTGTTCCCGAAATCATCCGGGTTTGTTTTATTCATTTTTAATAATAGCAGAAGATGCAATCTGAGGCAATTGAAAAATTTGTTGAAAATAAAAACCGGAAGGATTTGTCGGTAAATATTCATTTTAAAGAGCGGGAAACGGTCAAAGGTCTTTTTATACGCGGTACTGATTATGATGAACTGAAATCAAAAAATTTCTGGCGTATTGTAAGCAGCACTTATATTGCTGAGTGGAATAAAACCCAAAATGTAAATCTTGCCCGCATTTTTAACGGCATGTCGTTTACAAGACTTACAGAGGAAAAACCGCATTAGTTTTTTTTAAGAACTGACTAAAAATATTTTAAACCGGAAAAGTATATTACATGTTCACTCAAACCTGGAAAAAATATCTTGCTGTTATCACCATTTTGCTGAAACGTTCGGCAACCGGAGATCAATCATTAAAAATGAATCACACCGATTTTGAACGTGCAGCAGGTGGACGAAAAATTAAATACAGCTTTACTTGTTTACGACTAAATAAGGGACGTGTGGACAGTAGTACTAAACCAAGTCCGCTTGCGGTAGAGCTTGGACAGGTACTTATGGAAAATGATCAAACCCGTCCGATGGTTAAAAGCATGTATCTGGAATTTTCTATGAACAACGATTTTCAATTGGTTATTAAAAACAATACAGCTGCTATCGAAGCAGAAACAAAAGAAACAGTTGAATCAGAGGATAACGGATAATCAATAAAAAGACGTCCTGATCTAAAAACGATTTATCCTCAGTGAATCCCGTAATCCTTCTTTTGTGAAAAAGAAATTAAACCCCGAACTTTACACAAGTTTTTTTAATTTATTAATTCCTTTTAAATAGAAGGAGCTTATTTATAAAATTAATTGTTTCGCCGTTTATGTTTCGATCAGTTATTACAGGTACAGGTTGCTACATCCCCCCATTAGTACAATCTAATCTTGCTTTTGCAAAGCACACTTTTTATTCAGAGAATCATGAGCCTCTTAGCATCCCCCCGCAGGAAGTGGTGGAAAAATTTAAACAGATAACAGGCATTGAAGAAAGACGGTATACTACAGATGATTTAGATGCATCTGATATTGGAAGCATTGCTGCAAAAAATGCAATT
>JANOFP010000514.1:0-2150 GCA_031413675.1 Bacteroidota bacterium | reverse complement strand
CCTTTAATGCCTTCCTTAGCCATTAAAGATGGGTTAGTTGTAACACCATCAAGAATGCCTAATTCATTTGCTTCCTTAATTTGAGCCAGGTTGGCTGTGTCAATAAAAAACTTCATAATACCCTAAATCCCTAAAGGGACTTTTAGAACCCTAAAGTTTAAAACACTTTAAAGCTGGTTAAATAATAATTTCAAAAAAATCTCTTTCAACATGATGTTGATCAGTAAAGAACAGGAAGCAGAAGAGTGCGACGCAACGAAGAAGCCATGAAAAACAAATGCTGGTCACATAAAAATCAACTACCTGCTTTAAAGAACCTATTAATTAATAATAAAACTTACACCTAAGTCTCCCCTTTAGGGGGACAGGGGGTAAAAAAATGGCAGGCTTATTACATCGCACCGCTCAACCACCTACTCTTGCTGCCTTCCGGCCCTGGGAGGGTTCAGCAGGAGCTGGTCGTGTAAGACCTGCCGCCGCAAAGATAAGGGTATGAAAGATTAAGTAATCAGGTGAATTGACGGAGTGAAAAAGCAGTTACTGATTTTTGTTTTTGCCCTTTTGATTAACAGGTTTGGCGTTGTTGATCATATCATCCTTAGTGGGCAAAGGACCATCCGGTTTTTTCTTGATCCAGATCGTTTTTTCTATCCAGACGGATGGATTGGCTTTTAATATGGCTTTCACGGTTACTTTTTCTTCGGTGGGTGTGCCAGGTAAAATAAGTTCATTACCGGCAAATGTGCCGTAAGATGCAGAGAACTGAATTTGTTTGTCGGTAAGCGGCAGCCAGTTACCATTGCTCAGTTTGCCATCTACATTAATATAATTATGCGTTCCTTTCTTCAGGCTGTCGGTGTACAGGTGAAAATAAATGCTGTCCACTTTCTGTGCAAAAAGGGGAGAGGATGTTGCTGTAATTAATAAAAGGAGTAAAACTTTTTTCATATCACTTACAAAAGTCGCAATTCCGGGCCAAAAGGTTGTGCAGGCAATATCTTTCAGGATCTTTTAACTTTCCAGCCGCTCAGTTTTTTTATTTGCGTAGCGGTTAAAGGCAATCATGGCTGTTCCCGTAATCAGAATTGCGGCCAGTACCATCATCGAATTAATAGCTAATTGCCCATAACTCAATGTACCGGCATCAATAAAAGGGTAAGGGTACCAGTTCACAACAGCACCTCTTATCAGCGAATAAACTAAATAAATGGCAGGGAAAATAAGCCAGGGGAAAATGTTTTTCCAATGCAATGTTTTTTTTGGAGTAAAAATGATCCAGTATAATACATATAATACTGGCACAATTAAATGGAGCAAATTGTCCACCAATAATTGAGAGCCTGTGGGGGTCCATAAATTCCGCAGCACAAGATTGTACACAAGTCCTACAATAAAAATATAAACAGCAATGGCAGATTGCACGGTTATTTTTGAAAAGAAGAGACCTGTACGGGATGAAGGGGTGAGCAGTACGGCCGAAAGACTGATTGCCACCAGCAGGTTACTCAGAATGGTAAAAAAGCTGAAAAAATTGATGATCGTTTTAATTGTACTTATTCCTGCTGAAGGAGCTTTTCCCAGCATAATATAAAGCTGCCAC
This sequence comes from Bacteroidota bacterium, assembly GCA_031413675.1. Classification (GTDB taxonomy): domain Bacteria; phylum Bacteroidota; class Bacteroidia; order Chitinophagales; family Chitinophagaceae; genus VBAR01. The sequence goes on along the minus strand of JANOFP010000514.1, from coordinate 550 downwards.
TCCAAAGCAAGCCATGTAAGGATGGCAATAGTGATCATTGCAATATTTTTCTTCCGGAAGAAATTACTTTTCATACAACCAATATACAGGATTTTAAATAGTTAGCATCAGTGTGTTCATGCAGAAAAAACTACTTCGGTCTTTTCTTTTTTGACGGAAATGAATTTTACAATAGCGGCCCGTTTGAGCACCTGTTTCTGATCCTTTAATTTAGCCGTGAATTGGCAAAAGCTTCCTTTAGTAATTTTTTAATATAGGTTCTGAGAATTGAAAGTTAAACCCAATTTTTACAAATTGAGTACAGGTAAATTTATCTGCGCCAGAGAGTCTTTGAAGAAACAGTTTTTCCGGGCCGGATGGAATATTTTTCTGCATGAGAAACAAAGAGAGTCGTAAAGTTGACTTGCTTCAGCGGGATCAGTGATAAAAAAGCAGGACGATCGGGACTGCCACCGGTTGCCAGCAAAACAAAAACAGGAACTTCCCTGTTTCGCTGCTGGTAGTGGTCCAGTTGTTTTTCTGTACACCATTTTACCTGTCCTTTAAAAAA
>JANOFP010000513.1:0-19573 GCA_031413675.1 Bacteroidota bacterium | reverse complement strand
TCTCTTTTTTCAAAATCTTTCTTTACTTTTTCCCTCCACATCACCAACCCGGTAACATCACATTCGGCAAAACTGGTTACATGTGCACTGGTATGTTTACTGTCCACCATATGCTTGGCTATCAGTTTGCGCATACGATCCATTTCTATTATTTCTACATTACCGGAATAAGTTGTCAGTTGCTGGTTGCTTGTCGTTGATTGCTGAGTATAATTTGGTTGTTCCGCTTTTTGCATAACCCGGGTATCCTGCTGGCTTGTTGTTTGCGGCTTATAACTCGCAGCTTTCCCCTGCCTCTTATCACTTACAAACTGCAGAATATCTTTTTTTGTTACTCTGCCTTCATTACCGGTACCTGGAATGTTTTCCAATTCAATCATGCTTACACCTTCACTCGCAGCAATATTTAAAACTAGCGGAGAATAGAAGCGACCATTATTGGAATTTGCAGATATGTTCTCTGAAACTTTCGAATAAGCAGGTTGGATATTTGTCGAAACTACTTCGGCAACTGTTTCAAATTGAGGTTGAGGAATTTCAGTTTTTGGTTGTACGGGTGTAATCGTTGGGGTATTCGATTCAGCAGCGCCAGTTTTTATTTTTGCAATTACAGTACCAATCGGTACTACATCATTTACATTAAATAGAATTTCAGCAAGCACACCTTCAGCCGTACTTGGCACTTCACTATCTACTTTATCGGTGGCAATATCCAATACGGTTTCGTCCATCATTACTTTATCGCCGGGTTGTTTATGCCATTTCAAAATAGTGGCTTCCATTATACTTTCACCAAGCTTGGGCATTATTAAATCAACTGTAGCCATAATTAGTTTTTATATAGTCAGCAATTGAATTACTATTAAACTTTTGTTTACATCGCATGCTGACACTTTGGTCAGCATCCAGGCATTTATCGCCGGGACTCTTGTACAGCAACAATTCTATTGTGCATTGTGCAAAGTGAACTAAGCTGGCAAGCAATTCTCACATCAAGTCAAAGGTAAAGGTTTCTATCTATTCACTGATTCTGAAATAACTAATTCTCCAGTATAAATTTCCGAAGCATATTTAGTCCAAACATTCCGGTCATAGTAATATTTCTTTCCCGGTCAAACCGAAGATTCAATTGATGTGTAACAGTTTTATTCTTATTTCCAACAGCAATCCAGATTGTCCCAACCGGTTTTTCTTTAGTACCTCCTTCAGGTCCCATTATTCCGCTGGTAGCAATAGCATAATCAACATTCATTTTCTTCAGTACTTCATTCACCATTTTAGTAACCGTCTCTTCGCTTACAGCACCAACTGTATTGATTGTATCAGTAGAAACATTCAACAGGGTTTCTTTTATTTCGTTTGCATAACTTACAATAGAACCTTTGTAATAAGCCGATGAACCGGCTATCGAAGTAATAAGATGGGCAATATAACCTCCCGTGCAGCTTTCTGCAGTTGCCATTGTTTTATTTTTTTCTTTCAAAATCTTTCCAATCACTGTTTCAAGATTTTCATCCTTATCACTTACCAAAAAATCTTTTACTGATTCTTTTAATTGTTCAAAAAAGGGAGTTAATTCTGTTTGCAATTCATTTTTATCAGCCCCGGTTGAAGTAAGCCTTAAACGTACCATACCATAGTTTGGTAAGTAAGCAAGTTTAATATGTGGGGGTAAACTTTCTTCAAATGCTTTTAGTTTTTCAGCAATATAACTTTCACCTTGCCCGAATGTGAGAGCCGTATTATGAACAATAGCAGGCAACTCAAATTCTTTTAATAAACGGGGGATAACTTCATCCAGCATCAATCCTTTCATTTCGTTGGGTACGCCAGGCAGTGAGATAAAAATTTTTCCCACTTTATTGAAGAGCATACCGGGAGCAGTTCCTCTTTTATTTTGCAGTACGGTACACACATCAGGAACCTCAGCCTGTTTCATATTTCGTTCCAGCATTGGCCCCGGTCTTTTAAAAACTTTTTCAAAAAGATATTTTACATGACTCAGCACATCTTCATTGACAATCATCTTACCATTAAAATATTTACAAAGCAACGGCTTGGTTATATCATCAGCAGTAGGGCCTAATCCGCCGGTAATAATTATAATATCGGACAATTTACTTTCGTCATCCAGTGCATTCCAGATATCTTCCCATATATCGCCTACTGCAGTACGATGGCGGACCCATACACCAATCTTATTTAATTCTTGTGCAATAAAAGCCGAGTTGGTATCAATAGTTTGACCAATCAGTAATTCATCGCCAATCGTTATTATTGAAGCGTTAACTTTTTTCATTGGCCGCAAAGGTAACAGTTGCTTAAATTTGAAGTTCAAAATTATTTATTTAATGAAACATCTTTTTTTTAGTACCACCATTTTAGTTTTTTCTTTTGCCTTAAAGGCGCAAACCGTATCACAGAAGTTGCTAAAAGCATATAGTACTTTTGAAAAAGATGCTCAGCTTGCCAATGCCATCAGTTCATTCTATGTTATCGATGCACAGACGGGTCTGGAAGTGTTTGATAAAAATTCTAAAAAGGGTTTGGCTCCGGCTTCCACACAAAAAATTATTACTAGTGTAACTGCGTTTGAGCTTTTGGGAAAAGATTACCGGTATAAGACTGAGTTGGGTTATGTCGGTAACATAAATAAAAACTCGCTTGAAGGAGAATTATTTTTTATAGGCAGTGGCGACCCAACATTGGGAAGTTGGCGCTATGAGTCTACAAAGGATTCTGTTCTTTTCTATAAATGGTTAGAAGCACTTCGGAAATTGAAAATAAATAATATTGAAGGGCAAATTATTTATAACTACAATGATTTTGCGGCTCAATCGATACCAGATGGCTGGATCTGGCAGGACATTGGCAATTATTATGGTGCATCAGCGGAAATATTAAATTGGAAAGAAAATCAGTATGAAATTTCTCTAAGATCTGGTAATACTATTGGTGGCGATGTTCAAATATTAGGCGATGGATTTATGGTAAATGACCTGAAAGCAGCAGGTAAGGGATCTGGTGATAATGCATTTGTTTATTTTCCAAAGGGTACAAGCGGAACTTTAATTTCCGGCACCATTCCAATAAATGAAAAGAAATTTACAATTTCAGCTTCAGATCCGTATGCTACCGAAAATCTTACAATGAATTTCGGGCATTTCATAAACAGGTATGGAATTAATGGAAAAGAGTTAGGCGGTCTATCAAGATCACAAATTGCGTATAGGTGGAAGTCAAAAGAATCGGTTCACAAAATTTATACTCATTATTCCCCATCTCTCGACTCCATAATCTATTGGTTCAATAAAAAAAGTATCAACCTCTACGGCGAAGCATTGATAAAAACATTTGCCTATGAAAAACAGGGATATGGTTCTACAGATAGCGGTGTATCTATCGTTAAAAAATTCTGGAAAGAAAAAAAGTTAGATGAAAATGAATTGAATATTGTGGATGGTTCGGGTCTTTCACCGCTTAACCGGGTTACCACACATGTACAAGTGGAAATTTTAAAGTATGCAAAAACAAGAGACTGGTTTTTTTATTTTCTTAACTCTTTGCCTGAGTACAATGGTATGAAAATGAAAAGCGGAACAATAAAAGATGTAAAAGGTTTTTGCGGATATCATAAAGCAAAAAACGGGAAAGAATATATTTTTTCTTTTTTGGTGAATAATTATAACGGATCTGCTTCGGCGCTTGTACAAAAGATGTACAAAGTGTTGGATAATTTAAAATAGAGCTTTCTCAATCCTGGAAATATAAAGGTTTTACAAAGTAGCCGAAGAGAAGAAATTATCTTACTTTCATTTACTTAATAATAAATATTAAACCCAAAACTTTTTTTATGTCTGAACAAAATTTTAAAAACCACACCCGATTTGTTCCGCTTTATCATTATGTAGCAGGAACTTTAGCGATAGCTATTTTTGGTGGCAGCATTGTAAATCTTTTACATGCTGATGCACAAACCCATTATTCAGCAGCATTATTAGTATGTATTGCCTTTGTTCTTTTAATTCTTTTCTGGTATGCCCGTGCATTTGCATTGCGTGCACAGGACCGAGCTATCCGTGCAGAAGAAAACTTTCGCCACTTTATTCTTACCGGAAAGCCATTGCCAAAAGAATTAAAAATGGCACAGATCATAGGTCTTCGTTTTGCAAGCGATGAAGAATTTTCTGCATTAGCTCAAAAAGCAGTTGCTGAAAAGTTAGATCAGAAAGCAATCAAACAATCTATTAAGAACTGGAAGGCAGATAATGACAGGGCCTAAGTGAACTTATTCTCTATCTGTTTTCTTTGAATTCCATTAGTGTCTGCAATAGGGTAGGGAAGCATGTATTAAAAACCAAACTGGCGAAGCATTGTTGATTCCATATTCATAATAAATGGTGCTGCAATTGCTACTATCCATATTATTAAAACAATTATTTTACCAACAATAGATAAGTCCTGAATCAGATGACGATGTAATAATCCTTGAATAGCTGTCATTACTTTTTCTTCGTTCTGGTTATATTCATACGGTGGGGCTGTTGGTATCATATTAAAAGAAGAATGATTGGCTACAAGGATGTTTCTTGCTTTCCAGTAATTTTCATCTTTTAAATGTTCGTAATCACAGTTCAGATCAATTCCTTCATCTTCTATTTTCTTTTCTATTTTGTCCAATTGTTTATCCGTTCGTAATCGCAACAGTAACATTAGAGGAAAAATGGCAAGCACCCAGAATTTTGATATCCAGGCTACCCAAAGCATAAATGCTGCGGATAAAAAAACAAATAATTTACTTACCCATTTTTCTTCATCTAAAAAAACCCGGTTTAATAGCTGACCACCATCCAATGGATAAACCGGAAACAGGTTCAATAAATTTAGAAACACAAATAAATTTGCAATCGTATAAAAAGAGATTCCGGCAATATCAAGAAGTGGATTTTGCTCGGCAAACAAATAAAATAGTATTCCGATGATAATACCTGGCAGGGGCCCAGCAAGTAAAATAATTGCAGATTGAAGTTGAGAAACCTCTCGTTTACTTCCTGAAACATACGCACCCAGCAGGGGAATAAAAAAAATGCCGAGGTCTTTATAACGAAATGCTTTCATTGCCAGAAAATGCCCCATTTCATGTATAATGACAACAGCTGTGATGAGCAACAAAATGTTAAAGCTTTTAAAAACATAATACCCTAATAAAATATAAAGTCCAAGGCTGATGATCGATTTCATCCATACATTGGAAACATTTTTTTCGATTGAAGGTTTTGGTGGAAAAATGAATTGTTCATTATTCTCCCCATAAATAGCTTTCTGCGTAGAATCTTCCGGCGTATTCAAATAATTTTCTTCCAAACAGGGTAAAGTTTTATTGATGAGTAAAAAAGGGCTTTAATTTTTCAAACATTTCAGCAGGCATCACCGTTTTTTTCATTCCGTTCGCCTCCATAAAATATAAAATAATTTTTGCTGCTGCAAGTAACTCATTTTTTTCGTTATACACTTCATTGCGAAATTCTATTTTATGATGCAGCGGCAATTCTTTTAAAATGGTTCGTACGGTTAGCAGGTCGTCATACAAAGCCGGTCTTAAATACCTGCAGTGTACATCTACTACTGGCATTATCACTCCTTTTTTTTCAAGTTCAGCGTAAGTAAATCCAAGGCTCCGAATTGCTTCAGCTCTTGAACTTTCAAACCATGGAAAATAGTTGCTATGATAAACTACACTCATTTGGTCTGTTTCAGCATAGCGTACTCGTATTTGTGTGTCGTGTGTAAACATAGTTATTGACAGCTTGTTACCTGCTTCCGACTTTTAAAAATAATTCTCTAAAGTAAAACATTATAAAGATGGGATTCAACATTCATGAAATTTATTAATCCAATTCAAATTTCACCAATAAATTGTTAAAGGTATCTATCAAATTCGGTTATCCACAATTGTTTGGAATGATGTTTGGCTACACATGAAATAAGTTTAATATTTACAACGTTACCCATCCTGATATAAAAGTTCACCCGATATGAAGAAAAAATTTTTCCTGATTATAGCATTTTGTCAAGTTATCATATCCTTTGCACAACAAACTGCTATTTACAAAGATCCGCTATCAACATTTAAAGAAGCAAAAGAGTACTTTCAAAAAGAACAATACAGTCTTGCCTATCCTTTATTCCAGGAACTTCAGCAGCATCTGACTGAATCTGACAAAGCAAACCTTACCATTACATCGCAGGAAATAGAATATTATTTTACAGTATGTGCATTAATGCAGAATGAAGGCAGGGCTGAAGATATGGCCATTGATTATATCGATTTGGAAAAAAACACAGCCAGGGTACAAATGATGAATTTTCATTTGGGTGAATATTATTACCGCAATCAAAAATTTTCTGATGCGGCAAACCAGTTTGAACAAACCAATATCGTAAACCTGAGCAACCGTGAAATTGCCGACATGAAATTTCACCAGGGATACTCCTATTTTACATTGCAAAGATTTTCGCAGGCTAAGCCGCTCTTTAATACCATCCGGAAGATAAAAGATGATCCCAATTATATAGATGCTAATTATTATTATGGATTCCTAGCTTTTCGGGATGGACAATACAGTGATGCTTTGGAAAGTTTTAGGGTTGTTGAAAACGAAAAGGCGTATGCTACAATCGTCCCTTATTATATAGCCCAGATCTATTATATACAGGGGAAAAAAGAGGAAGCGATCGAGTATGTTCAGAAAAAATTGAAAGGCGGCAACAATCAGTATTACGAGCTTGAATTAAAACAATTGATTGGCCATGCACATTTTGAAAGAAAGGAATATGCACTGGCATTGCCTTACCTCGAAGATTATGTAAGCAAAACTAAAAAAGTAAGAAGGGAAGATTTGTATGAACTATCTTATTGTTATTACCAGGCCAACCAGTTAACAAAAGCAATTGATGGTTTCAAACAGTTGAGTGGTAAAGAAGATTCACTCAGTCAGCATGCTATGTATTTACTGGGCGATGCCTATTTAAAAACAGGACAGAAATCAAATGCGAGAAATGCATTTCTTTTCTGTGCATCGAACAGTAGTAATCCTACTCAAAAAGAAATTTCAAGATATCAGTATTCTAAACTTTCTTACGAACTCGGCTATCAGGATGAAGCACTAAACAGTTTACGATCTTTTCTTGCTGATTATCCATCCTCATCCTATAATACGGAAGCAAGAGAATTGCTCGTGGATGTTTTGGCTAATACAAATAATTATCGTGATGCGCAGGCATTACTAGAGGGTATGAGTAACCCATCAGCAAATGCAAAAAGATTATACCCCAGAATTTTATATGGCAGAGCCACCGAAATGATAAATGACGGAAGATTGGCCGAAGCAGATGCCTTGTTGGATAAAGCATTGAAAGACCCAAACAGTGGTTCTGTTCTTCCATTTGTAAATTATTGGAAAGGTGAAATAGCTTACCGCATTAATAAATTGGATGATGCAATAAAATATTATAATGCCTATAAAGATGCTGGATCGCCTGCAAATGGAGAAGCCAATGCAACTACTATACGATACAATCTTGGCTACAGTTATTTACGGAAAGAAAATTATGCCGCCGCTCTTAGTTTTTTTGAACCGCTTGGAAAAACACCTGCTCTCAATAGCGATCAACTTTCGCAAGATGCCTATATCCGCACAGCAGACTGTTATTATATGAACAGAGATTTTGCAAAAGCAAAAGCAATGTATGATAATGTAATTCGGTTTTCATGGCCGGCTGAAGATTATGCTACTTTTCAAAATGCAATGATTGCGGGTATCAAAAGTAATAATGATAAAGTAACATTGCTGAATACCATGAACCGCAAATTTCCAACCTCATCTTTAGTGGTGGATGCTAATATGGAAATTGCAAATACATACCTGGCCGATCAGCGATACCGGGATGCTATCCCATATTTAAATATTGTGTTGAAAGGAAATAATGCAAATGTAAAACCACAGGCTTATTTAAAAACGGGTATTGCATATTATAACCTTGATAATAATACAGAAGCACTGAAGCAATTTAAAACGTTGGTTGCTCAGTATCCCAATTCACCAGAAGCAGAAGATGCACTGGATAATGTAAAAGTTATTTATGTAGAGGAAGGTAAACCATCAGAATATGCAGATTTTATGCGGCAGGCCGGAAAGCCAATCAGTGTGAACACAGAAGATTCACTTACATACGGTGCTGCTCTTAAAATATATGATGAAGGTGCTGTTAACAATGCACTCACTGCTTTTAATAATTACTTGCAGCGGTTTCCGGATGGGGCATACAGTATTGACGCAAATTTTTACAAGAGTGAAATTTATGGAAATAAAAAAGATTGGAACAATGCATTGTCCGGTTATGAATCGGTAGCCGCAGATGCTCCAAATAAATTTGCTGAAAAATCATCAATTGCGGCTGCAAGAATTTATTTCTTCGAATTAAAAAATTATGAAAAAAGCGAGCAATTTTTTGAACTGATGAAACAGTTATCCAGTAACCAGGAAACAACACTGGAAGCAATGCGTGGCTTATTGCGCAGCCAGTACCAGTTGAAGAAATGGGATGCGGCTGTTACAAATGCAAAAGAATTAGCCAATGCAAAAGGGAGTAGTAGTGATGACAAAGCCTTGGCAAATATGGCTATTGCAAAAAGTTACCAGGTGAATGGTCAATATGATTTGGCTATAGCAAATTATAAATCAGTGGTTCAATTAAATAAAGCTGCCCTTGCTGCGGAAGCACGGTATGAAATTGCGAATAGCTGGTTTGCTGTAAATAAATTGAGTGATGCTGAAAAAGCAGCATTTGAAGTAATCAATAAATCAGGCTCGTATGATTTTTGGGTTACGAAAGCATATATTTTGTTAGGTGATGTTTATTACAAACAAAAAGACTATTTCAATGCGAAAGCAACCTATCAGAGTATTGTAGATAACAGTATTAACTCCGAATTAAAAAGTGAAGCGCAGTTAAAATTGATTAAAGTAATAGAAGAAGAGGGCAGGAGCAGTAAGATAGATGGGTAATTGAACAATTATTATTTAGTACAAATAACCACTCGTTGAAATGAATAGAAAAAATAAAATATTTTGTGTAGTAATAATTTCTTTATTTGGAAATTCAGTAGTGGCTCAAAAAGATAGCAGCCGCAGAAACGTAAGTATAACTTCTGCATTCAAACCCGTTTTGAAAGAAGCAGCGAAAATAAATTTTAATGCAAGCCCTCCTGTTGCGGATACGACCAAACCGAAATTGCAATACAATATCCCCAATCAAAATATGCTTTTTGGTTATCAACCGGGTTCATTGAAGCCACTTGCTTTGGATATAGATAGTGGTGGCAGGTGGAATAATAGTAGTTATGTGAAAGTTGGTTTCGGAAGTTTAAAAACTCCGTTCCTGCAATTAGGATTGAGTGCAGGTGATGGAAAAACGGCAGGTGTTACAATTTTTGCAAAACATGTTTCAGCAGATGGCAAACGCAATTATCAGGATTTTACGAATACACAGGTTCGGTTGGATGGGCATTTTCAAACAGCAAAAAATATAGAATGGAATGCCGGTGTAGGAATGAAACAAGATAAAACATGGAAATATGGCTATGAGCCACAGAATTTAATTTTTGCAAAAGATTCATTGAAGCAAAGTTTCAATACCTATTCCGGAAAAATCAGCTTTCATAATATAAATAAAACAACGTTCGGCATATCGTATGCACCCGAAGTACAGATTGCTGTTATGAGTGATGATAATAAAAATAGTGAAAGCAATACAGTGGTGAACCTGCCGCTGGAAAAAACAATCGGAAAAAATTTTGCAGTTAAACTTGGAGTCACATTTGATTTAACAAGATTATCACCTGAAAATAAAGCTGCAATTAATAATACGATTTATAATTTATCACCTTCAATAAATTATAAATCATCAAAAATAAATGTGCAGGCAGGTATTCGTCCAAGTTGGGATAACAAGACATTTAAAATGTTTCCGAACCTGATGGCAGATATCAGTACAGAGGATAAACAATTTACACTTCAAATGGGTTGGACAGGTTCTATAAGAAAAACAACATACCAGTACCTCGCATCGCAAAATCCATGGTTGGAATTGCCCGTAGCATTTAAAAATACCTGGATAGAAGAAAGATTTGCAGGAATTAAAGGATCGGTTGGTAATCATTTTACGTACGGTGCAAAACTTGGTTTTAATAAACTCAATAACCAACCGTTGTTTGTAAATAAATATAGCGGTGGCGATGGTGGTAAAACTTTTTTGGTAGTGACTGAGCCAAGAATTAATGTTATTAATCTTGGAGGTGAAGTTGGAATTACGATGCAGGAAAAACTTTCCTGGACTGCGGGTTGGCAGGTAAACCAATATTCTGGTTTAAAAGTAAATGATAAACCATGGGGATTATTACCCATGGAATTTAAAACAGCACTTCGCATACAAGTAATAAAAGATTTGTGGTTGAAAGGTGATGTGTTTGGCTGGGGTGGACCAAAATATAAGAAAAGTGATGACAGTGATGGAAGATTAAAGGGTGCATTTGATTTGAATGCAGGTCTTGAATTTAAGATTACAAAAAATATTAACCTCTGGGCGCAGTTTAATAATATTACCAACAAAGAATACCAGCGTTGGAATCAATATCCGGTTTATGGGTTCAACTTTGTCGGAGGAGTCGTATTTTCGTTTGCACAACTAACTAAATAATGTATTCAGAACTGTTCCGCTATTTTATACAGCATAAAAAATTGAATCTTCCTGGAATCGGAAATTTCAGCTTAGAAAGAAAACCAGCAGAGGCTGATTTTATAAATAAATGCATTCTTCCGCCTGTTTATTCAATTGAACTTCACCAACAGGAGTATGAAAAGCCTTCTCATAAATTTTATACGTGGATTGCAACAGCATTGAATATTTCAGAGAAAGAAGCAGTGATACGTGTAAATGATTTTGCTTTTGATATGAAAAACAATATCAGCAATGGTAATAAAATAGAATGGTGTGGCATCGGAGTATTGAGTAAAGGAGCAGGCGATAAAATAAAATTTTTAAATGAAGAATTCTCCTCAATGGAAAAAACCATACCTGCTGAGAAAATAATAAGAGAAAGAGCCGAACATTCTGTTTTAGTTGGCGAGCGGGAAAGGACTTCGGCAGAGATGACTGAATATCTCAATCAACCCGATGCAAAACGAAGTTTGTGGTGGATTTTTCCTTTTGCATTGCTATTACTTTCTTTCGTATTTATCGGGTGGTATTTTTCTAAATATGGAATTGAAAGTTCTTCAGTCAGAAATACCCAAAATGTAAATTCTGGTTCAACAACAGAATCTTACAGGGAAATTAAATAAACAGTAATTTCCGGGTTCAATAAAAATTTTTCTTACAGGGTCTCTTGCTTATTTTTGAACACTTTCATTTTTTCATGTACAATACAATTCATCTCAATCGTTGTCCGGTTTGCCATGCTGAAAAAATTTCGTCAATTTTTAAAGCTAAAGATTATACGGTAAGTAAAGAGGAGTTTTCAATCTGGCTTTGCCATACTTGTTCGCTCAGATTTACACAAAATATACCTGACCAGCATTCAATTTCCGACTTCTATCTGTCTGAAGATTATATTTCCCATACAGATACACACAAAGGCTTTATAAACCGGGTATATCAGTTGGTAAAAAAAAGAACACTGTCCAGTAAACGAAATTTGATTGTGAACGCTACCGGTTTGCGTCGGGGAAATCATCTTGATGTTGGTTGTGGTACCGGGGCTTTTGTAAGCAAAATGCTTCAATCCGGTTGGGCTGTTACAGGATTGGAGCCTGATAGCAGCGCAAGAGCAGTGGCAGAAAAAACATATGGACTAAAAATTCTTGAAGTTGATGAGTTGTTTAATTTACCAGCTAATAGTTTTGATGCTATTACACTTTGGCATGTGTTGGAACATGTGCATGACCTGCACGGATCTATAAAACAAGTAAAGAATTTATTGAAAGAAAACGGAAAATTATTTATAGCAGTTCCTAATTATACATCTTATGATGCTGAGGTTTACAAACAATATTGGGCTGCTTATGATGTGCCAAGGCATTTATATCATTTTTCTCCGGTGTCAATGAAAAATTTAATTGAGCAACACGAATTAAAAATTATTTCATACAAACCGATGTGGTTTGACAGCTTTTATGTTTCATTACTCAGCAGTAAATATAAAAATGGTAAAACAAATTTCTTTTGTGCTGTATGGACAGGATTGATATCAAACCTGAAAGCTTTGTTTGATATTAAAAAATGCAGTTCTGTAATTTATATTATTTCAAAATAACCGGCTATTTCCCAAATTGAATTTCATAAAGCTCTGACCAATACTTTCCGGTTATATAAATTTTTTTAGTTGTTTCATCATAGGCGATTCCGTTTGGGACATTTGCTCCGGGGTATTTTGCTTTAGCTGCATCCCAAACTTTTACCAGGTTTGCTTTAGCCACTATTTTTCCATTGGCAGGATTGATTTTTAAAATATAATCGTACTGCCATTGATTAGCAAAAATAAATCCATCAATAAATTCAAGTTCATTCAGGTTAAAAGAGTTAACTCCTGCATCGGTAACAGTTACCGATTTTTGTTTTTTAAATGTTGATGGTTCATAATAATCCAAATCACTGCTGCCATTACTTACAATTAAACTTTTTCCATCCGTCGTTATTCCCCAACCTTCACCAGCTAAGGGATATTCTTTTATTTTTTTGAAGTCCATTGTGTAAACAAAAACAACATGTTCTTGATAGGTAAGCTGGTAAATCGTATCACGTAAGATTGTTATGCCTTCTCCAAAATATTTCTTATCGAGTGAAATTTGCTTTAGAGCTTTCCCCGTTTTAAGATCAACTTTCATTAGCCTGGTTTTGCCAATCCGATCAGGGTCTCCAGTACCTTCGTATAATTCACCCTTATAAAAAGTTAACCCCTGAGTATAACAAGAGGTATCATGCGGATACGACGGAGATATTATAGAATAACTAAGATTAATTGGTATATCAGGATTTACTTCATCTGGAGTATCGGTGCCTCCATTATTGCATGCAAATACCAAAAAGAGTAAAAATAAAGGGCTTAGTTTTTTCATACCGGCAATAAATAAAGGACAAATGTACAATTTGCCATTTATTGAACTTGGTAAATAAAATACAATAAAAGTATATTTACTAATGGTCTAAATTATAAAGTCTGAATTATCGGATTATCTTTGTACCACAAACCATTCGATTTTCCTTTCCACTCGTTTCATTTACAAGAATATCCTTGTTAAAAAACCCGCTCCGAATATCCTGAAACTCCGCTAACAAATTAGTTTGCTCATTTATTTTTCGCATTAGAACTATTACGATGAAAGGAATTCTGTACCTGTTTTTATTTTTGTTTTTATCCGCACAATGTTTTTCACAAAAAAAATGTGAGACGTTCCGTTATTTTCAAAATGAACTGAATGACAACCCGGGTTTTAAAAAAAACCAACATGCAATTGAGGAATTCACAAACCGATTTATTAATTCGAATTTACCTATTCAGAATAATCAGCTACGGGTATCGGGACTTCCTATAATAAAAATTCCAGTAGTTGTACATGTACTGTATCATTTTCCCGAACAAAAGATTTCGGATGATATTATTAAGAACCAAATTGAAATATTGAACCGTGATTTCAGAAGAAAAAATTTCGATACAACTTTAACGCCTCTATCATTCAGAAATGTGGCGGCAGATTGTGAAATAGAGTTTTATCTGGCCACTTCCGATCCATTTCTATTTTCTACAACGGGTATTGAAAAAAAATATACACCCGTGCTAAGCTGGGGCACTTCCGACAAAATGAAATTTAATGATGAGATGGGTGCTAATGCATGGGATTCAAAAAAATATCTCAACATATGGGTTTGTAACACCGGTGATCTTGCAGGGTTTTCATCATTACCTGGTGGCGATCCTAAAAAAGATGGAATTGTAATAGACTTTGGAGCTTTTGATACAAATTTTTTTGGCAATGGGTATGATATGGGCAGAACGCTTGTGCATGAAGTTGGTCATTGGTTAAATTTAATTCATATCTGGGGCGATAGTGATTGTGGCGATGATAAAGTAGCGGATACCCCAAAACAGGAAATATATACTTCTGAATGTCCGACTGACGTATTAAAATCCTGCAATAACGGCACGGCAGGAAATATGTATATGAACTATATGGATTTTACAAATGATGCATGTATGAATTTATTTACGAATGGGCAAAAAACCAGAATGCGGTCTTTATTTGCTTCAGGAGGTGCAAGAGAATCAATTCTAAGTTCAACCGGGTTAGCTACTCCAATTGCTATTGTAAGGCCAGTTGAAATACCAGATCCTAAATGGCTATTTGCAAAAATTTACCCCAATCCAGTTTCTGATAAACTATTTTTTAATTTAGAATATGATATTCGTTGGGTAGGAAAAACAATAAATGTTTCAAACCTGATGGGACAGAATGTTATGCGGATCATCATTACTTCCAAAACAATGGAAGTGGATATAAGTAAACTGCAAAGCGGGATCTATTTTTTATCGGCAAAAAAAGAAGACGGTGAATGGATACATCATAAGTTTATCAAAATATAATTGGACCTGAGAGACCAATAGAGAACGGCAGCCATGAAAAAAATCATGGCTGTTTTAGTTTGGTGCTTTTTATTATTCTGATAATTTCTTAACAACAATTTCCGGAATATTCGCAATCTTTTTCTTTTGATAGTCATACCCAAGCATACCTGTTTTTATTCTGGCTACTAATACTTTCCCTTTTTCTGTTTCTTTTTCTATTTTATAATAAAAATCAAAACCTACTTTGGAAAAGTCGGTAGCTTTTACAGAAACAAAAACAACTTCGCCATGAAACAATTCGCTTTTATATTCAATAGACGCATCTGATATTATCAAACCAATGCCTTCAAGATTCAACTCCCCATAGCCTGCTTTTTTTAGAAACTGAACTCTGGCTTCGTGTGCTAAGGAGAGTATAGAATCGTTGCCAGCATGACCACCATAATTAATATCGGAAATCCGAATCGAAATTTTGGTTGTAAAATTATATTGTTCAGGAAGCTCTATTTGAATCCTTGCCATAATTATTTTTTATAAAAATAAGGAAAGCGAATTGTGAATTTAGCCTGGTTGCTACAAGAATGAAATTAATATTTAGAAAAATCGTATCCCTTTTTAGAGCTTGTCCAGATTTATCGGGAAGAAAGGGGCGGGGTTTATTTCAAAATATCTGCTAACTCCAATGGATCAAAGGAGGATAAAGGGGCGTTGGCTAATTTTTCCTGCCAGGTCTTTACCAAATCATCACAAAACTGTTTGTTCAAACTTGCCAAAGCACTTTGCGTTACACTTCCATCTTTGTTATAGATGCATTGAAGATCGGCAAGTTTTTTTGAAACTTTTACAATAGAACAATCATCACTCAGATACATTAAATATCGTGGAGCAACTGTATCCGATTCATTGCTTACCATACCAACTCTCTTATTTCGCTGAGCATTATTTATATCAGCAATTATTTCTTCGGTGCCGGAATGATTGTTTTGAAAACTATTTAAGGAAGCGATTAGGACTTTATCTGTTTGTGCTATTGCTGTTTTTTTTCCTTTAGTAGAAATTTGTTTGATAGAAGGTTCTTTTAAATCAACTGTTGAAGCAATGACAGATTTATCAGAATTCAGCACTTCAGTATTTTGAACCGGAGATTGAATAACGGGGTTTTCTTTTGCTTCCTTTGCAACTGCTACAATTTCAGTTTTATTCGTCTCACTATTTAAAAATTTAATACCACCCCATGCAATTAAACCAATTACTACAGCGGCAGCAGCATATTTGAAAACCCGGTTGTAATTTTTTACAAAAGGTATAACGGGAGTTGTCGAATCAAGCTCAGATACAATCGTATTCCAACTTTTTTCTGGTGGGTTCATCTCGATTGCTGAAAGATGTTTTGCTATTTTTATATTCACTAAATCCTCATTCAATTGTCCCGCAATTCTATTCCAAATGCCAGCCGGTGGGGTCTCGCTCAGATTATTTAATTTTTCAGCAATGGTTTTAGTGTCACCAAACTCTTTTAAATCATTCTCAATTATATTCCAATTAGAATCTGGTGGAATGGAGTTGAGTCCAAATAATTTATTTTTTAGTTTTGCCTCCAATAACAGATCGTCGAGTTCAATAGAAATATTGTTCCAGACATTTATTGGTGGGGTTATTTCAATGTTATATAATTTTTTTTCAAAGCTCATCTTTCGATATCAATATGTTGTCTTATCATGTCCTGTAGAATAACTTTTGCTCTTGATAACTGCGATTTACTGGTACCTTCAGTAATATTCAGCATTTCTGCAATTTCTTTGTGTGCAAATCCTTCTACTACATATAAGTTAAAAACAGTTCTATAGCCCGGACTTAATTGCTGCACCAATTTCAAAATATCTTTTTCACCCATATCATCCAACGGGGTTATCGTTTTACCGGCAATCGTATTTTCTTCACGTTCAGTTACCGGCTGCATATAGTGTTTGCGTCGAAAATGCTCAATTGCTGTATTTACAAACACCCTGCGTACCCAACCTTCAAAAGATCCTTCGCTGCGAAAACTGTCTAACTTCCTGAAAATTTTAATAAAGCCTTCCTGTAAGATATCCTGTGCATCATCGGAATTGCTTGCGTAGCGAAGGCAAACGCCATACATTTTTGGAGAAAACCTGCGGTACATTTCTTCCTGCATCCGGCGATCCTGATCTAAACATCCTCTTATTAAGTCGCCTTCTGTTATATTGGGGTTGCTTTGATGGTTCAATTTATTTATTTTTTTACCGTATTCAAAAAATGAAGCAGTTTATCCATTGCAATTCTGCGGTGATTGAAAATATTTTTTTCCTTCAATGTCATTTCAGCAAATGTACGGGATTCGCCATCTGGCACAAACACAGGGTCATATCCAAAACCCATGTTTCCTCTTGGGCTGTCAGTGATTTGCCCGTGGCAAATTCCTTCAAATAAATATTCTTTGTTATCCATAATTAATGAAATAACAGATCGGAACTTGGCATTGCGGTTCGTTTCGCCTGCCAGGTTTTGTAACAATTTTTCAGTATTCTTTTCAAAAGATCGTTCATCACCTGCATATCTTGCACTCTTAACGCCCGGCTCACCATTTAATGCATCAACTTCCAGCCCGGTATCATCAGCAAAACAATTGATACCTGTTAACCGGTAAATTGTTTTTGATTTTTCAGAAGCATTTTCCTCCAACGTATCATATGGTTCCGGAATTTCATGGTCAATTCCTGCTTCACTCAGTGTGAGCAATTCAAATTTTGAACCAACTACTTCTTTCAACTCATCAATTTTATGTTTGTTATTTGTTGCAAAAATTAATTTCATAAAATGCAGTAAAAATGTTGCGGAATTGGCTTATACTTTTTTGTGTTTTTTTATAATATCATCAATTATTTCTATATGATGATTGGTATGGATATGAAGAAATTTAATTGTGGATTTTAAATTCAGGTTACCAAATATGGGATGATCAATAAATTGGTTTGTATTTAATTTGTTTAGTTCTTTGAGTTTATCAATAGTCAGTTTTAAATGATTCTTAAGTGACTCGGTTGTAAAAATAGTATTGGGTTGAACTCTGTCGGGCGCCTTTCCTTTTCCTCTTGGAATTTTATTAATAGTAAATACGAATAAACGGCTCAAATTGAATTTCCATTTGTACTCACTTGGGTTTGAATTTTTCAATCCGGTTATAATAACATTAATTGCTAATAAAGTATGTTCAATATGCCAGCCAACAGATGATTTTGACACTTGAAGATTTATTTCATCTGAACTTTCAATTTTACTATCAAGTACCGTTAAAAGCGTTTCCAATTTTTTCATTCCTTGAACTCTGGTTTATAGGTTAAATATTTTTTTCAAACTCAACCAAAGCTTTTCTTTTTTCGATTTATCTCTTTCAATTTCATCCAACGATGGAGAAATAAGGTAATTGATGCCATCAAAAGGCTGCACTTGAAAATTTGGAAAATTGAATGGCAACGAAAGCACTTTCGGATCTACACCAAAAAACAAAACTGATTTTGAAGGAACTGTTTTTAATAAATCCTTGTAACCCAAATCGGGTAACCCCGAAAAATTTAGCAAAGCAATATCATCAAGATTAAGTTTACAGGCTGTAAGTATGCTGGTTAAGAATGTAAGCCTGTCGTCCGGCAAGTGAACTGTTTCATTATAATTTACAAGGATGGTAATCTGTTTTTTATTATTCCCCAAAAAATGAATTGAAACGATTTCATTTTTTTCAGCAGTCTCAATCTGTTTATTTATTCTTTTCCCTTCTATTGCTTCTTTTTTTTCACTAGTTTGATCATTTTGAATCAAAACAGTTTTATACAGATCTGCAATAGTTGTTAGTGGTAAATGAATATCGTTTAGGCTCATAATGCTTTCAGAATTTTATTTTAGACCATACTTCGAAAGAGAAGGAAAATAACAGATTTAAAGATTGATATTCCCCTTTAGGGGATAGGGGCAAAACTGTGTCTGCTTTTTCCGTTTCTTTGCACTGCAAAATAAACTAAATATGATTGCAGCGATGGATATACCTGTTACTAAAATCAGCAGAAGCAAACTCAACGATATAAAACTCGAAAATCTTCCTTTTGGAAAGTATTATTCGGATCACATGCTTGAGGCAGACTATATAAATGGTGAATGGAAGAATAGTCAGATTAAACCCTTTCAGCATTTTTCCATCAGCCCATCACTGGCAGCCTTGCATTATGGTCAAGCTATTTTTGAAGGTATCAAAGCTTTCCGTAATAAATCGGGTGAGGCATTTATTTTCAGACCACAGAAAAATTTTGAACGTTTCAATATTTCTGCTCACCGTATGGAAATGCCTGAAGTATCGGTTGAATTATTTATGGGGGGCATGCAGCAACTCATTAAACTTGATAAGAACTGGATACCAACTGCGCCAGATCATTCATTATACATCCGGCCTTTTATGTTTTCTTCGGATGAAGTGATAGGTGTAAAGCCTTCTGAAAATTATAAGTTCATGATTATTCTCAGTCCCACCGGTCCTTATCATATTGAACCGATGCGTTTGTATGTGGAAGAAAAGTACACTCGGGCCGCTCCGGGTGGTGTTGGGTTTGCAAAAGCAGCCGGAAATTATGGTGCTTCAATGCATGCAACTGCCGAAGCAAAAAAGAAAGGCTTTGACCAGGTGTTATGGACAGATGCTTTTGAACATAAATATGTTCAGGAGTGTGGTATGATGAATGTCTTTCTTATTATTGGCAATACTGCTATAACCCCCGATTTAGCAGAAGGAACGATACTGGATGGTGTTACCCGGGACAGTGTACTTATTCTTTTAAAAGAGATGGGATTAAATGTGGAAGAAAGAAAACTGAGCATTGACGAGAT
>JANOFP010000512.1:0-10753 GCA_031413675.1 Bacteroidota bacterium | reverse complement strand
CCTTAGTTTGGCTGGGCCGTTGATTGCAGATTTAATGGTTAGCATTAGTAGTACAGATGCAGATTTTGTCGTAAAACTCATTGACGTTTTTCCTGACGATTTCAGTTATCCCGGTTCTGCAGCACAACAAGGTCGTACAGGAATTGCAAGCTATCCGATGGGTGGATACCAGATGCTGATTCGGGGAGAAATAATGAGGGGGAAATATCGGAATAGTCTTTCCGCAGGACCCGGTGGGGAAAACCCTGCACCATTCATACCTAACAAAATTGAAAAAGTAAAATTTGAACTGCCGGATATTGCTCATACTTTTAAAAAAGGTCACCGGTTGATGGTTCATATCCAAAGCAGTTGGTTTCCGCTGGCAGATAGAAACCCTCAAAAGTTTGTAAATATTTACGAGGCAGAGATATCAGATTTTCAAAAGGCGACTATAAAAATTTATCATGATGCACAGAATAGTAGCAGCATTTGGTTGCCAGTATTGAAATGATTTTTGTAATTTTAAGAAAAATAAAATTATGGATGCGGTAGTTTTCTATCCTGAAAATGAATTTCAATATAATCAATTAATGACCTCAGTCAGCAAGTTGAATATTGAAAAAGTTATACTCTCTGATGAAGAGAAAAAAAAACTGGCAGGAATTCTTCTTGCTAATCTTTCTAAAAATAACCCGAAAGCAAATGCAACAATGGATGAAATTATATCGGTAGTTGAAGAAGTACGTTCTGAATTTTTTTATGGTAAAAAAAATAATAATAGCTGATACCAACTGGTGGATCAGCCTCGTTATAGGCAGATTTGATAATGACTTTGCCCAGTTATTGGAAATGGATACACTCGAGTTTGTTTCTTGTCAGCAATTAGAATCTGAAATTCAGAATTCTTTTAAGAAAGAAAAACTTCAGAAATTTTTTACCGAAGAAATTATCAAAACATTCTGGCTATCCTTCCGGCTCAGGAATAAAAACGTAAACCTTATTTCCACTATTTCTATTTGCCGTGACCCAAAAGACAATTATCTTTTAGCCCTTGCCAAAGATGCCGATGCAGATTACCTTATTACGGGTGATAAAGATTTATTGATTTTAGTAAGATTTGAAAAAACAATTATTTGTACATTACCGGATTTTATAAAAACATATCTTAAAAAATAAGCTCCTATGAGAAAAATTGCTCTGATAATTTGCTTGGGGATCATGTCCGCTACTTATTCACAGGTTAACATTATTCCCCAGCCGGTAGAAATAAAAATGGGCTCAGGAAATTATACAATAAAAAATCAGCTACAGATTGTTTATAATGAAAAAGCTAAAAGCACAGCAGAATTTTTAAGTCAGTACCTGAACCGGTTTTATAAGGTTAATAGTAAACTGACTGAATCATCAGGACATGGAAAAGATGCGAAAACTATTTATTTACTAGTTGGTGCAGTTGATAAAAAGGAAGCGTATCAGCTCGACGTAAAACAAAATAACATTACAATTACCGGCGACGAAGAAGGAATTTTTCGGGGCGTACAAACTCTTATTCAACTCCTCCCCGTTCCGGTGCAATCTTCTCAACCGCAGATTATCAGATTAACCATACCACAGCTTACAATAAATGACTATCCCCGTTTTACCTATCGGGGTTTGCATTTAGATGTTGGCCGCCATTTTATGCCGGTTGATTTTATTAAAAAATATATTGACTTTATCGCTTTGCATAAAATGAATTATTTCCATTGGCACTTAACCGAAGATCAGGGTTGGCGTATTGAAATAAAAAAATATCCAAAACTTACTGAAGTCGGCGCCTGGAGAAACGGAACTATAATTGGCCGCTATCCCGGAACAGGAAGTGATAATAAAATACATGGGGGATTTTATACGCAGGAGGAAATAAAAGATATTGTAAAATATGCAGCAGAAAGACATATTACCGTTGTACCTGAAATAGAAATGCCGGGACATGGCAATGCAGCAATAGCTGCTTATCCTTTCTTAAGTTGTTTTCCGGAAGAGCAATCAAAAATTCCGGCCAACATGATTTCAAAAGCAAGTACCCAATTGCAAGCAGAAGGCAGAAAAAAGTTAGTGTTGGAAACATGGGGTGTATCGGATGATGTGTTTTGTGCAGGTAATGAAGAAACATTTTCTTTTTTACAGGATGTGTTGGATGAAGTGATTGCATTATTTCCCGGAAAATATATTCATGTAGGTGGTGATGAATGTCCGAAAGAAAACTGGAAACGATGTGATAATTGTCAGACCAGAATGAAAAGTGAAAAATTGAAAGATGAACATGAGCTGCAGAGTTATTTTATACAGCGCATGGAAAAATATTTAAATAAGAATGGAAAAACATTAATTGGTTGGGATGAAATTTTGGAAGGCGGTCTTGCACCCAAAGCAATTGTAATGAGCTGGCGTGGAGAAGCAGGTGGCATTACGGCAGCAAAACAAAAACATGAAGTGATCATGACGCCGGGTAACCCTGTTTACTTTGATCATAGTCAAAGTGAGAATGAAGATTCTGTCACAATTGGCGGATATAATCCTATTGAAAAAGTATATGCTTATAATCCAATACCAAAAGAGTTAAATGCTGATGAAGCTAAATACATTTTAGGTGCACAGGCAAATTTGTGGACGGAGTATATGAAGAATCCAAAAAAAGTAGAATACATGTTGCTACCCCGGTTAAGTGCATTAAGCGAAGTGCTATGGTCGCCATTAGAAAAAAAAGACTGGAAAGGTTTTGAAAAAAGATTGACAGAGCAATTTAAGCGATATGATTTCTGGAAAGCAAATTATAGTAAAGCATATTTTGATATTAAAGCAACTATAATTCCAGCTACAGATAATAAAGGTGTCATTTGGAAACTGGAATCGAAGCAGAATTCTTCTTCCATAAAATATATTTCGCATAGTGCCGGTATGATTAATTCATCAGGATTTGCAAATGGTAAAGATTATACGACACCTATTCCTGTGAATTCATCAATGATTACAGCAGCGGTAATAATGCAAAATGGAAAAGCAATCGGCAATCCGGTTTCGCAAACTTTTATTATTAATAAAGCAACAGGCAAAAAAATATCTTTAGCCGGAGAGGCTTCACCAAATTACCCTGGCGATGGCGCATTCACGTTAGTAAACGGTGTGCAAAATGAAAAAGGTTTGGCAAGAAGTAAAGAGTTTCTTGGTTTTAGTGGTTCGAACTGCGAGGCGATAATTAATCTGGATTCTATACAACTGATAAAAAAAGTTACTGTTCACACAATTCGTCAAACAGGCAGTTGGATCTGGCGTCCACTGACTGTTGAAGTTTTTATTTCTGATAATGGAAAAGATTTTACATCGGTTGGGCTAACTGACGATTTTATTGTTAAAAAGGCAGGGCTTGAAACAGGTAAGATGATCGTTTCGTTTGATGAACGTAAGACTAAGTTTATAAAAGTTATTGTAACCAATTGGGGCGAAATCCCAGTTGGTGATCCCGGTGCGGGGAAAAAAGCATGGTTATTTGTGGATGAGATTGAAGTGAACTGATTTAATTCTATTGTAAACGATAACTTACTACGGGTTTATTACTAAGAGAAAACAATAAAGTTGTTTTCTCTTTATTTTTTACAACCTGTATATCTCTTACATCACCTTTGATGGAAAAACCAGATTCTGTCTGTTTTACATATTTAAAATTCCCCTTACCATCGCCTAAAAATAACATTCCGTGGTTTGCATCAAACTGCCCGATTGATATCCTGGCTTTTTCTAAATTCCCCCCTAAAATTAAATCCTGATTACCGTCTTTGTTTACATCAAGCGAATGAATAGCGTAGATGGGTGAAAATTGTGCTTGAACAGGCAACGCTTTTATTTCAAATTTTCCATTTCCTTTATTCTCGATATAACAAGTAGCCATATTATCTGTTACTATTTTTTTTGCAGAAGACAATTCATTTGCTGAAAAGAAATCATTAATTGTGGCAGTTGAGTAGGATGCATAGTCATTAAATTTCTTTCTCAATACAGGTAATTGCTCCACCATTTCATCTCTGCTTAATGCTGGATAACTTTTTCCCTGAATGTAATAACACATGATTCCATCCATTGTACCATTCTTATCAAAGTCTTTATAATACATCGTGCAGGGATTTTCTGCAGAAACTTTTACTTGTGTATTTAAACCACGATTGCCGGCAATAAAATCTAAATCCCCGTCTTTATCAAAATCATCTGCATAAATTCTGTTCCACCAACCGTTTGTTGCTGAACTGAAATAGGTTTTTGATTTATCTGTCAATTTACCTTTTTCATTTATGAATACTTTAATAGGCATCCATTCACCTACAACGATTAAATCTTTTTGCTTATCATTATTCAGGTCTACCCAAATGGCGTCAGTAACCATGCCTGCGTTTTGCAAGTCAGTAGAAAAAATTGCAGTGTTATCTGTAAAATTGCCTTTACCATCATTTATTAAAATATAACTGATTGGTGATTCCGGATATTTTCCAGGTATAACACGTCCACCAACAAACAAATCGATATCTCCGTCGCCATCAATATCGTTTGGTTTTACACAAGAGGCATTTACAAAAACATTTGTAACAGCATTTGGTTTTACTGAAAAATTACCTTTGCCATCATTCAGATATAAACGATTGCGAAGTTCCGGACTGCCTTCCTTAAACACATAACCGCCCGATACAACAAACAAATCTGAATCGCTGTCACCATCTGCATCAAAAAAACATGCGTCTGTATCTTCTGATATGGAATCTGCTAAGAATGCGGGTTGAAAACTTTTTATAAAACTCCCATCTGCTCCTTGTAAAAATAATGCACCTGATTGTCCACTGGCGCCACCGATGAAAATATCTTCAATGCCATCACCATTTATATCTGCCTTCGCCATATGTGGGCCTTGAGTTGAAAGTAATCCGGGTAAAAAAGTTTGAATCCCAAAGTCTATAAAATTATCCTCCCTGTGCTGGAAAGAAAGGGGTTGTTTAGTTTCTGCAATAAAATAAGTGTTGTGATAATTTGCTGAATAATTATATACAAGAGTTGCATTTTTCTCTGACAACTCAATTACTTGATTTGTTTTTACATTCTTAATTATTTCACTTTTCCCCAATGGCCAGATTATTTGTATTGAATCTGCAGATGTAAACTTCCCCAAACCGATTACTAAATCAAAATCAACGGAAGATTGAAATCCTCTTGTTGGATTTGCTTCTTTAAATGCCACCTGACCTCCAAAATATATTTTCACTTTCGCTCCAATTCCAAAGCGGTTGAGCCCCTCTCCCTTTAATCGTAGAGAGAGATAGTTATTTTTATACTGGTCATTTGAATTGTTTTTATAAATAAAAGCCTCCTGATTCATATTATTCGTAATTAAATCAAGATCTCCATCATTGTCTAAATCTGCATATGCAGCCCCATTATTCAATACATCCTTATCAAAGCCCCATTCATTTGTAACATTTTTAAAAGTCAGATCTCCGTTGTTTTTATAAATATAATTATGAAACGTACTCTTTGGTATTTGTTTTAAGATATCTGTATTGGGTGTTTTACTTTCTTCATTTTTTTCTCTTGAACGTTTGATTACTTTATCCACTTTGAATTTTATAAAATCATTATTAGTTACATCCAGCTTATAACCGTTGCTTACATATAAATCCGGGTAACCATCATTATCATAATCCGCAATTAAGGGGGCCCAACTCCAATCGGTATTGGAAACACCTGCGAGTTGTCCTATTTCACTAAACCGTCCATTTCCATTGTTCAGTTGGAGCATATTCCGCATATACTGATAATGCAACCCTGTCTTTACAAATAGATTGAACTTGTCATATTCATTGGGCCCAAATAATAATTTTTGACGTTTGTTATCTTCAGGCAACATATCCAAAGTGCAGATATCCTGTAACCCATCATTATTAAAATCGGCAATATCAACACCCATGGAAAAATTGGACATATGGTCCAGCATTTCATGAACAGAATCTATAAAAATCCCATTTTTATTATTTATATAGATATGATCATTTTCTGCATAATCATTCGTAACATATATATCCTGCCATCCATCATTATTAATATCGCTTACCACGATACCTAAACCATAATTTGCAATTCCCCCGGTAATACCTGCCGCTTCACTTACATCTGAAAACAAACCATTCTCATTCCGGAAAAGTTTATTACTGAAATAAGGATCTCTGGCATTTCGTAAAATTGGAGATATCCCAATTGTATTGGATACTTCGATAAGAGAATGATTAAGCAAGAACATATCCAGATCGCCATCATTATCATAATCAAAAAACGAAGATTGAGTTGAATAGCCAGCATCGTCTAACCCGTATTGTTTGGCTTTATCCGTAAATGTCAGATTACCATTATTAATTAATAAAATATTTCTACGACGTTCCGGTTCACCATCAGCAGATTTACAAACATAAATATCAAGGAATCCATCTCCATTCACATCGGCCATTGTTACACCAGTTTTCCAACCTCCTTTGCACCCAACCCCTGCTTTTGCTGTAATATCTTCAAACTTCATATTGCCCAGGTTGAGATATAATTTATTTTCCTGGTTATTGGAAGTAAAATAAATGTCTTTTAACCCATCATTATTTATATCCCCCGCTGCAACCCCTCCGCCATTGTACATATATTCATAGGTTAAAATATTTATTTGTTCGTTCTCTACACTAATATTATTAAAATAAATACCAGTTGTTTTACTATCCAGTAAAGTAAAAAGTGATTTATTTTTCCCATTTTGACAGGATGTAATGAACAAAAATGAACATCCGATTCGTAACAGAAATAATAGTTTGAACTTTACTTTTAACATATAAATTAATTTTATCAGCAAGTTAAATGCTTCTTATTAGTACAAAAAAAAGAATAGAGTAGAAACTCCATTCTTTTAAAATAAAAAAACTGCTTATGCTTACAAATTTAATTATCCCACCAAACTCGTGTCTTCTCAACATCTGCTCCTTGTTGAGCAACGGCCTGATCATAAAATGTTTTATTGTTTAAAGCTTCTCTTGAAGGATAAGTAATTCTTTTCATGAAATTACCCGGACCGCCATCAGATGCGGAAACTGCAGTTGCATCTGGTGCAGCGAAAGGTATTAAAACAGGCAAGTGCAATCTTCTGTGATCTGCCCAGGC
The DNA here is from genome assembly GCA_031413675.1 of Bacteroidota bacterium. Taxonomy (GTDB): domain Bacteria; phylum Bacteroidota; class Bacteroidia; order Chitinophagales; family Chitinophagaceae; genus VBAR01. The sequence continues at coordinate 3,559 of JANOFP010000512.1, read as the reverse complement.
TTCCCAACCACCATCAGGGAAGATGCCAATATATTTTTGTGTAATGATTTTACTTAATCCATCATCAACTGGCCTGCCTAAAAATGATTTGCCAGAATTAAAACTCCAGTTTGATGTAGTACCATATGTATTTTCATCATTCGAAATCAGGTAAGCTGCAATCGTTGCATCTGGAATACCATGCCATTTCATAGATGCAGTAATACCTTTTTCATACCATAGTTTAGTAGTGCCACCACCTACTGACCATCCTCTTTGTGCTGCTTCAGCCACCAGTAAACAAACTTCATGATAAGTCATTACTTCATAGGGTCTGTCTGGAACTCTAAATCTGCTCCCCATCCTTGCCTGATTTGTAATTGCATATTGCGCTTTACCCCTTGCAGATGAGGAAAGGCCAGCAGGTGTACCATGCCAGCGTTTTCTTGCATCAACTGGTGATCCGTTGATAACTGCAGCAGGATTAGCTCCTGATGCATCTGAAGAAGGTTCAAAATAAATTGGGCCGCGGGGATCAACTTTTGAGGGTATCCCTAATTTAAATTTATTTTTATTTGGATCAAAAGTATTTTCATCTGATCCGGGGAGAACAATTCCTGGATCATCAACAACAGCACCTGCCGGAGGGTTTGCAAAAGGTTGACCACCCAAACCCGTCAATAAATTTTCCATTGAGCGACTCATTGCTTCTGAGCCCCAACCATAATAATAAGTGTATTGATAAGCATTGCCCCAGCCAAAAGCTACATCACTGCTTGAAACCAGGCAAGCATCACTTGCATCTGCCATTAGTCCTCCAGCTATTGCTTCCTCAGCGTTCTGCTTAGCTGTTGCAATATCTGCTTGTGTAATTCGCATAGCTAATCTTAATCGAAGTGAGTTTGCAAATTTTTTCCACTTTGATATATCATCATTATATACATAATCCTGACCCGGTAGTTGTTTCGGATTACTTGATGACAGCCCTGCTGCTGCTTCTTTTAATTCTTTCAGCATGTCTTTATAAATCAACTCCTGCTTATCATATGGTGCGTTTTCACCAGAACCATCTGCTACTTTAAAGTATGGGATATCACCCCAAAGATCAGTGGCACGTGCATAAACCCAGCAACGCCAGATACGTGCAATCTGCATATCATTTGTTGGATAAGGCTTTGCTTTACCCAACCGTATAGCTAAATTTAATGAAGCTATAAATCTGCTGTGATAACTGGTATAGTATTCAGTTATCCATTCGTCATTCGTTTTACCTTGTTGTGTACTAAATCCCTCATTGGAAGAATACTGTGCAAAAATATCGTTAGTAAGCTGCGTCATTCTTTCATGCATACCCGGATCAAGAACAGAAGCCTTATAAACCCCCGGTAATAAAAAGCTTGGATCAACTACTGAGCCCGGAAATGTATTGGGATCCTTATTGGCTTTATCAAATCCTTTTGTACAACTGTATAAAACGATTGATCCTATAACTACGCCTAGAAACAGGTACCATTTTGATTTTAAAAATATATTTCTCATACTTATTTTTTTTAAATGGTTTATTATTAAAATTCTAGTTTAAGATTGAATCCAAGAGATCTTGTTGAAGGATATGCCCCATTCTCCCAGCCTTGTGCATTTGTAGTAGTAAAAGAAGATTCAGGATCTATCCCTGGTATATTGCTTTTAATCAACCACAGATTTCTTCCAACCAGACTCAAAGTAACATTTCTTACAGGTAGTTTACCTAATAAATTATTGGGTATGCTATAACCTAAAGTTACTTCTCTTAAACGTGTATTACTTGCATCATATATAAATAAAGAAGCAACCGGCTCAGCTCCTGCAACTTTTGACCAGTATTGCTGAGAAGTAATAGGCGTTGAGTTTTTTGTATTGTCAGGTTTTACACCTGCAACGATTAACCCGCCTTCACGAAATGGCAGTGTACCTGCGGCAGTACCTGCAGCATGCATATAGGCTAATGTTTGACTATAGAATTGTCCTCCTTTACGTATATCAATCAGAAAACCAAGAACAATTCCTTTATAAGAAAGTGAATTTGAAATTCCCATTGTGTATTTAGGCTGATAATTACCTAATAGCGTATTCTTATTTTCTGATTTTCTAGGCGTACCATCAAGCTCTACTATAATTTCGCCGTTTGCATTGCGGGCAAAATCACGACCATAAATATTTCCAAATGGTTCTCCCTCGTTTGCAGCTATACGTATTGCCCTTGAAGCCACATCACTTTGTAATAAATACGTTTTTGTTTCAGGATGTAGTAATAAAACTTTATTAACATTATGGTTATAGTTAATTAAAAGATCCCAATTCAAACCTGATTTAGCTCTAACGATGTTTGCATTTACTACAAACTCATAACCCGTATTCTGAACATTACCCGCATTAACGATCTTATTACTAAATCCGGTTGCCGGAGGAACCGGTAAAGAAAGGATTTGATTAAACGCATTCTTTTTATAATACGTAAAATCCAAACCAAATCTGTTTTTCATAAACCGAAGGTCAACTCCATATTCCTGCGATTTAATAATTTCAGGAAGAATATCGGCGTTAACAAGAGTTGATGGTGGGCTTGTTATTATCGCATTGAAAACGCCTCTTGAAATACCATAAGAAGGGTCTAAGCTATATGGAGCTATTGTATTACCAGCCTCTGCATATCCGCCTCTGATTTTAAAGAAAGAAATAAAGTCTGGTAAACTTGTATTAAATGATTTTTTGAGCATATCATTTACAATCAGAGAACCACTGAATGAAGGGTAATTAAAACTTCTGTTAGCTGGTGAAAGTGTAGATGACCAGTCATTTCTGAATGTAACATCTAAAAATAAATAGTTATTATAAGAAGCATTTAAAAATGCGTATAAAGAATTTAATCTAGATTCAGCTTTGTAACTGTAAGGTCTAGGATTTGCACCTACTGATAAATTATAAACACCAGGCAAATCAAGATTGCCCGTATTTCCACCTGTTGTATTATAATTAGACCGTTGCTGGTTGCCACCAACACTTAATCCTAAATCGAAATCACTTATTTTTTTATTGGCTGATAATAAAAAATCTGCATTGCCTTCTACAGTTCTTGATCTTCCTGCACCATAACCAGAACCAAAATTAAAAGTTGGTGATCCCGGGTTATTATTATAAATACCAAAAGCACTGGCAGATTCAGCAAAGGCTTGTCTCATGTCCATGCCATGACGTAGTTTTAATTTTAACCAGCTGGTAAATTTATAATCGAAAGCAACCATTGTTAAAAAACGATCGCTTTGATCTAAATTAAAATCTTCATTTAATACCCAGTATGGATTTCGTAAAGTACTGTATGCTTCTGGTGCCCACAAAATTTGATGGCCAAAAATATCTGACCATGGATTCATATCAGCTAAATGAACTGACCTTGGTAATCCGGCGTACTGAGCAAAAACATTGCTGGGGCTACCAGAAGTTTGAGGTCTGTTTTTTGTATTTTGTTTTGTATAACTGATTTTAGCATCGATAGAAAGTTTGCTGGTTAATTCAGAATTTACTCTGAGTGTTATCAGGTTTC
>JANOFP010000511.1:0-3073 GCA_031413675.1 Bacteroidota bacterium | reverse complement strand
ATCCGAATGATGTTTTTACCGATCCTACTTTAGTGGTTACAGCAAATTGGTCGGGTTCTTATGGAACTACGGGTGCATCTGCTTCGGGTATGAATGGAATTCAATGTGCATCGGATCCGGCAATCAGTACACCCCGTTTTGCATTATCACCAAACTTAATTGCTGGGCATGAATATATTTTACTCATAAGCCATTTTACAGATTCGCAAAGTGGTTACACATTATCTTTTGCCGGTGGTTCGGCAATTATTACCGATCCTGCTCTACCGCATTTGCAAAAAGTAACTCCGGATTGTGATGGTAAAACACTTACCATTAAACTGAATAAAAAAATGAAATGCAGCAGTCTTACTGCACCGGGCACTGAGTTTAGTATTTCACCTGCATTGTCAACTGTTGTTTCTGCAGTTGCTGCAAATTGTTCCAGCGCATTTGACTTTGATGAACTTACTGTTACATTAGCATCTGCACTTCCCAATGGAAATTATCAACTGATAATCAGTAATGGCAGCGATAATAATTCCATACTTGATTATTGTGATCGGAATATTCCTGTAGGAGAGCAATTACCTTTTCAATATGCAAGTCCGCAACCCATCCTGGCAGATAGTATTGGCCGAATGGGTTGTGCTCCGGATAAACTGGTTGTTTATTTTCCTAAAAAAATAAAATGCAGCAGTGTAGCAGCAAATGGATCTGATTTTTTTATAACCGGACCCACTCCTGTAACCGTCACAAGTGTGGCAGGTACTTGTGTAAATGATTTGAGTGATGTAGTAACCGTACAACTTTCAGCACCCATCTATACTCAGGGAAATTATTCACTCACACTAAAACCGGGTACGGACGGAACAATTATTATTGATGAATGTGATATTCAAATACCCTTACAATCATTACCCTTTGCAACTGCAGATACGGTAAATGCCGATTTTAATTTTATAAATGATATGGGCTGCCGGTTTGATACATTATATTTTTCTCATAATGGAAATAACAATGTGAACAGGTGGAACTGGACAATCAATAACATTCCCGGTGCAACTTCACAAAACACAACGGCTATTTTTCCAGCAACCAGCAATAATACGATTATGCTGTCTGTAAGTAACGGAGTTTGCAGCGACTCATCCTTTGCAACAATTGATTTGAATAATGAAGTAAAAGCAGATTTTACAATGCCTTATGAAATTTGCCCCGAAGATCAATTGGCTGTTACAAATACAAGCGAAGGATTAATCAATAACTGGCTTTGGAATTTTGATAGAGTCAGCACAAGTACAATAAAAGATCCGGCACCGGTTCGGTTCAATCCAACCTTTAACCAGGAGGTTCTTTATACCATTTCGCTTACTGCTACCAATACAGCATTGGGTTGCAGCGATACAAAAGCAAAGCAAGTACGGGTTTTAAAAAATTGTTTTATTGCAGTGCCAACTGGCTTCACACCAAACAATGACGGACTCAATGATTATTTCTATCCCAACAATGCAGTAAAGGCAGACAATCTTGATTTCAAAGTTTTCAACCGGTGGGGGCAATTAGTTTTTCAAAGCCGCAATTGGAAAGATAAATGGGATGGAAAAATAAAAGGACAACCACAACCAACCGGTGTGTATGCATGGATACTCAGTTATACGCATCATGATACAGGAGAAAAAATATTTCAGAAAGGAACAACCGTGTTGATACGGTAATTCTACACAAGATTACCACGCTGAATAATTCCACCACCCAGTACATCATCGCCTTCGTAAAACACAGCGCTTTGTCCTGGTGCAATGCCTTTTACGTTTTCATAAAAGCGGACTTTCATTGTACCATTGTCAGGGTAAATATTTGATAAGGCTCCTTTGTCTTTGTATCGGATTTTTGTTGTGGCTTCCATGCCCGATGAAATGGAATCGTATTTAATCAGGTTCAATTTACCAACCACCATTTCATTTTGATCCAGGTCATCTTCATCACCCAGCATCACTGTATTTTTATCCGGATCTATCTTCGTTACAAAAACAGGTTTGCCAAATGCAATATCCAAACCTTTACGCTGCCCGATTGTATAAAAAGGATAACCTTTATGCTGGCCAAGAATTTTTCCCTGCTTATCTATAAAATTTCCACCGGCTACTCTTTCTTCTAAACCATCAACTCTTCGTTTTAAAAAACCACGGTAATCATTATCGGGTACAAAACAAATTTCATAGCTCTCATTTTTTTTAGCCAGTTCAGGGTATCCGTAATCATGAGCCATCTGTCTTATCTGAGTTTTTCTATACGGGCCAAGTGGCAATAAAGTTCTGCTGAGTAAATCCTGTTGCAGGCCCCACAATACATAACTCTGATCTTTTGTTTCATCAACCGCTTTGCTTACTACAAATCTTCCCGTCTCCTGCTGGCGGACTTTTGCATAATGCCCCGTAGCAATAAATTCACAATCCAATGCATCGGCTCTTTTTAATAATGCACGCCATTTAATATGTGTATTGCAAAGCACACAGGGGTTAGGTGTACGACCAGCGATGTATTCGTCTACAAAATTTTCAATAACAAAATCACCAAACTCTTCACGTATATCTAAAATATAATGTGCAAAGCCATGCTCCACTGCAGCCTGCCTTGCATCATTAAATGAATCAAGATTGCAGCAGCCTGTTTCTTTTTTGCTTCCACCTGCAGCAGCATAGTCCCATGTTTTCATGGTGATGCCAACCACTTCATACCCTTCTTCATTGAGCATAAGGGCTGTAACGGTACTGTCAATACCGCCACTCATTGCCACCAAAATTTTCCCTTTTTTACTCATCGGATAAAAAAAATTTCAAACCCGCCGTCGTTAAGTCTATGGCGGGCAAGGGTGCAAATATACAATGAAAAAGCCACCGCTTGGGTTACTGAGTTGGTAATAAAATGTCAGGGATTTTCTGACTTAAAAGGAATAATTGTGGTTTGAGATTCCTGTTATTATAAACTTTAATGTGCCCCGGAAAAATGAGGGGAGGTAAGCAACAAAATGTGGGCGGGTTAAAAATAATATAGAAAGAGTTGGTCTTTAAATTCCATTTTGGTTGATTTT
>JANOFP010000510.1:0-11724 GCA_031413675.1 Bacteroidota bacterium | reverse complement strand
CCTGCCGGCCGGCCGGCAGGTTTCTGAACGATGAATCCCGCATTTGCGGGACAACGGAAGCTTTATAGTAGCAATTAAGCCTGGCCAAAAATAAAAACTTCAAATCAAAGAAATAATCAATAATCAACACTCAAGTTTGATATAAAGAATCTTTCTTGCAATTTGCAATTTGCAATCTAAAATCTACAATTGCTTCACTCCTCATCCCAGAATCCCATCTTCCCAAATTTTTCTATCCGCTGTTTTATTCTTTCTTCCGGTGTTATTTGTTTCAACTCTTTTATTACCGGTATCAAATAATTCTTCAGCAGGTTAGCTGATTCTTTATAATCCCACTGCGCACCACCGGCGGGTTCGGGTATAATAGCATCTATCAATCCATTTCGTAAATTATCTTCTGCAGTTAATTTCAGTTGGTCGGCTGCTATTTCTTTTTGATCCCAACTGCGCCACAAAATAGATGAACAACTTTCGGGACTGATAACCGTGTACCAGGTATTCTCCATCATAAAAACTTTGTCGCCAACACCGATGCCCAATGCACCACCACTTGCACCTTCCCCAATAATTACACAAATCACCGGAACTTTCAATCGTATCATTTCATAAATATTCCGTGCTATGGCTTCGCCTTGTCCACGTTCTTCAGCTTCCAGGCCGGGATAAGCACCCGGTGTATCTATTAATGTAATTACAGGTTTATTAAATTTTTCTGCAAGACGCATTAGTCGCAATGCTTTTCTGTAACCTTCGGGGTTAGCCATTCCAAAATTTCGTAGCTGCCGCATTTTGGTATTGATGCCTTTTTGCTGGCCAATAATCATCACCGTTTCTCCATCAATACTACCAAAACCGCCCACCATGGCTTTGTCATCTTTTACATTTCTATCGCCAAAGAGTTCAATAAAATTTTCGGTCATATTATCAATATACTTCAGCGTATACGGACGATCGGGGTGGCGGCTCAACTGCACCCGTTGCCAACTGGTAAGATGCTGGGTTATTTCTCCTCTTTTTTCAAGAATATTATCTTCAAGCTTTTTTATAGAATCGCTGAAATCAATTTTAGTTTTTTCCTGCCGGTGTTTCATGTTTTCTATTTCATCCACCAAATCTTTGATGGGTTTTTCAAAATCAAGAAACTGGCGATTTGCATTTGTAGGCATATTGAAAAAATATGTAGCGAATTTAAGGATTAATACATAACTAGTACTAAAACAAAAAAGTCTCAAATTAATTGAGACTTTTTGCGGACCGGACGGGACTCGAACCCGCGACCTCCGCCGTGACAGGGCGGCATTCTAACCAACTGAACTACCGATCCATTCCTAATAAATTGGGGTGGCAAAGATAAGGGTTTTGACTTCTGTTGATGAAAACTTTCCTGGTTTTTTTAATCACGGATTTTCTTTAATGCTTATACAAATTACATATCCTCTCATCCAACCTCAGTTTCATATCTTTGAACGTTTAAAATCAATACATGTTAAAAATCGCAGTCTTCGGTGTTGGTCATCTTGGAAAATTTCATCTGAATAACTGGAAAGAAATTCCAGGAACTGAATTGGTTGGCTTTTATGACCCCAATGATAAAACAGCAAATGATGTAATAGAAAAATATCAGCTAAAAAGATTTACGGATATAGATGAACTGATCAATTTATGTGATGTTGCTGATGTGGTAGCACCTACCAATTTTCATTTTCAGTTATGTGAGCAGGCTATTAAAAAAGGCAAACATGTTTTTGTAGAAAAGCCTTTGGCAAATACGATGGATGAAGCACACCAGTTAGTGCAGCTTGTAAAAGAATCGAATGTGAAATTGCAGGTTGGGCATGTAGAAAGATTCAACCCGGCTTTTCTTGCATTAAAAGACATGAAGCTGAATCCGATGTTTATTGAAATACACAGACTGGCACAGTTCAATCCGAGAGGTGCAGAAGTAAGTGTGATTCTGGATTTAATGATTCATGATATTGATATTGTTTTAAGCATTGTGAAAAGTGATGTAAAAAATATTTCAGCAAGCGGTGTGGGTGTAATGACGGATACACCCGATATTGCTAATGTTCGCATTGAATTTCATAATGGCTGCGTTGCCAATCTTACTTCTTCCCGCATTTCGATGAAGCAGATGCGTAAGATGCGGATGTTTCAGAAAGATGCATATATCGGTATTGATTTCTTAAATAAAAAAACTGAAGTCATTAAACTCAAAGATGCAAACGATGAAAATGTTTTTGCTTTTGATATAGAAACGCCTTCTGGCAAAAAAACAATTGCTGTAGCAAGCCCGGTAATACCCGAAGTAAATGCGATTAAAAGAGAATTGGAAGAATTTGTAAAAGCAATCAACAACAATCATAAAACAATTGTGTCAGAATTGGATGGGTTGATGGCCATGGAAGTGGCACATCAGATATTAGAAAAAATCGGCAACAATCTTATCAGCCGTTCATGAGTGTTTTAAAAAAAATACCAATTGCGTATTATGCGGTTATGGATTATTTAACTGCTGCAATTGCATGGGGTTTCTTCTTTTTTATCCGAAAATGGATTTTGGGAGAAAAAATAATTGAGAACGGTGAGTTCATGACGGATAAAAAATTCTGGTTAGGTATCTTTTTTATTCCGGTAGGCTGGCTGATTATTTATACAATGGTAGGTGCTTATCATTCTGTTTATAAAAAATCGAGGTTCAATGAATTTACGATGACATTTGTCTGCAGTTTGTTGGGTTGTATTGGTTTATTCTTTTTGTTTTTGTTAGACGATGCTAAAAAAAGTTACACCTATTATTATTCCGGCTTTAGTGTCCTGTTCTTTTTACAATTGACATTTACATTCTTTGGAAGGTGGATTTTGCTTAGTAAAGCAAAACGTCAATTAATGAATGGCACCGTTTCGTTCAACACAATAATTGTTGGTGGAAATGAAAATGCAGTTCGCATTTTTAAGCAATCTGCCAAACAACAACAATTCGAAGGATTAAGCTTTACGGGATATATTGCGACCGATAACAATGGAAAAAATAGTTTGAATAAATTTATTCCAAACCTTGGCTCAGTAGATCAACTTGAAGAAATAATTGCATTAAAAAACATACAACAGGTAATAATTGCGGTAGAAAAATCGGAACAGATACTGCTTGAAAAAATTATCAGCCGCCTGAGCGAAAAAGATGTGACAATAAAAATACAGGCAGATACACTCGATATCCTTTCCGGTTCTGTTAAAACGAGTAATGTACTCGGTGCACCGTTAATAGATTTAAAAACGGGGTTAATGCCCGAGTGGCAGCAAAACATAAAACGATTATTAGATTTTATTTTTTCTTTAATTACGATTCTTCTTTTGTCTCCTTTTTTAATTTTCATTGCGCTGCGTGTCAAATTTTCTTCCCCCGGACCCATCATTTATTCGCAGGAAAGAGTTGGCTACAGGGGAAAAATTTTTTTGATGTATAAATTTCGTTCGATGATTAAGGATGCGGAAAAAAACGGGCCGCAGCTTTCTTCTGAAAATGATGAACGCATTACAAAATGGGGCAGAACAATGCGTAAATGGCGGCTTGATGAATTGCCGCAGTTATGGAATATTATTATTGGTGATATGAGCCTGGTAGGTCCACGACCCGAAAGAAAATTTTATATTGATCAACTCATTCCCCTTTCACCATTTTATAAATATGTATTGAAAGTAAAACCCGGGCTTACCAGTTGGGGAATGGTGCAATTTGGCTATGCCGAAACAATTGATGAAATGATAGAGCGAAGTAAATTTGATTTACTCTATATTGAAAATATTTCGCTGGCACTCGATTTCAAAATAATGATTCATACACTGAGAATAATTTTTAAAGGAAAAGGGAAATAAGCAATTTTAGATTTTAGATTGCAGATTTTAGATTTTACTTTTGAGACAAATTCAAACCTTTGAGAAAGATACTTTTCTTACTGCTTATAGCTAATAGCTCATGGCTAACAGCTTTCTCCCAATACTGGCAACAACAAACCAACTATACAATCGATGTACGATTAAATGACAGGGATCATACTTTAGATGGGTATGAAAAAATAGAATACACGAACAATTCACCTGATACCTTAAAGTTTATCTGGTTTCATCTGTGGCCCAATGCGTATAAAAATGATAAGACAGCATTTAGTGATCAACTTTTGGAAAATGGCAACACAAAATTTTATTTTTCTTCAAAAGAAGATAAAGGTTATATCAACCGATTGGATTTTAAAGTAAATGCTATTACAGCACAGTTACAGGATCATCCGCAACATATCGATATTGTAAAATTAATTTTGCCTTCTCCCCTCGCACCAAACCAAACAATCACCATCACAACTCCCTTTCATGTAAAACTGCCTTTTAATTTTTCCAGGGGCGGGCATGATGGTCAAAGTTATCAATGCACACAATGGTATCCGAAGCCTGCCGTTTATGATTACAAAGGTTGGCACCCGATGCCATATTTAGATCAGGGTGAGTTTTACAGCGAGTTCGGAAATTTTGATGTGCGGATAACACTGCCTGAAAACTATGTAGTAGCGTCAACCGGTGTGTTACAAACTACTGAAGAAAAAGAATGGCTGAAACAAAGAAAAAATTTTACCTGGACTCCGTTAAAAGAAAAAACAAAAGGAAGTAATGGCATTATAAAAACACTAACTCAAAAATTTCCTTCCAGTTCCTTACAAACTAAAACCGTTCAATACAAGCAAAACAATGTTCACGATTTTGCCTGGTTTGCCGACAAACGTTTTATTATTAATACCGATACCTTCGCATTAGCCTCGGGAAAAACGATAGATGTGTTTTCCTATTATATATCCGATCATCAATTACTCTGGAAAAAAACTGTTCAGTTCAGCAAAGACGCAATTCATCATTTTTCTACTTCTGTAGGAGAATATCCATACAATACGGTTAGCGTGGTACAAGGTCCGGAAAGTTTTGGTGGTGGTATGGAGTATCCTACCATCACTGTTATTTCACCAACAAAAAATGAAAAACAATTAGACAATGTAATAGCACATGAAATTGGTCACAACTGGTTTTATGGAATACTTGCCAGTAACGAACGCAAACATCCCTGGATGGATGAAGGCATTAATTCTTTTTACGAGAATAGCTATGCCAACAAAAAAGATCATCACTACAATCAGGAAAGTGAAAATGAATTGCTGGAAACAGTGATTGCTGAAAAACTGGACCAACCGATTGAAACATCTTCAGAAAAATTCAGTGACAGAAATTATGGATTGGTTGCTTATTATAAAACGTCGAAATGGATGGAGTTGTTGCAAAAACAATTAGGGAATGAAATTTTCAATAAAGCAATGCATGAATATTTTATCCGCTGGCAATTTAAACATCCTTATCCCGAAGATTTTAAAAAAACGATAGAAGACATTTCAGGAAAAAATCTTGATTCCATTTTTTCCTTCTTAGTTAAAACAGGTTCATTACCGGGAAACGAAAAAAAAGGAATTGCGATTCAAAGCCCTTTTGGTTTTGCTTTACGAGCAAATGCGGATAAACAACAGGTGATAAGCGTTTTTCCAGCACTTGGTTTTAACGCCTATGACAAAGCAATGGCCGGACTGCTTTTTACCAATACAAAAATGCCGCCAACTAAATTTCAATTTCTTGCTGCGCCTCTATACGCTTTTGGTTCAAAAAAAATAAACGGTACAGGTTATATCTTCAATAGCTTTTTTACAAAAGGTATATTCAGAAAAATTGAACCCGGTATCAGCGCATCAAGATTTACTCAAAATAAATTTACAGATAGTGAAGGCAATAAGGCATTTCTTTCTTTTACTAAAATAGTGCCGGGTATCCGGTTTACATTAAAAGAAAAAGAGCCCCGGGCAACAAAGCTGCGTTTTATACAATGGAAAACTTTTTTAATTGGTGAAGATGAATTACGGTTTTATCGTGATACGACAGGTACACCACCAAATACAATAATCTATAACCGCTTTAGAACGGTTAATGAAAACAGGACACTAAACCAGCTACGGATTGTAGTTGATAACTGGCGGGCCTTGTATCCATACTCAGCCGAACTGAAATCAGAGCAGTCAAAAGATTTTATTCGTACTGCATTCACCGGAAATTATTTTTTCAATTATTCAAAAGAAGGTGGATTGAGTGTTCGACTATTTGCAGGAAAATTTTTTTACAGAGGTGCTAAAACAATTACGAAACAATTTTCAAATGACAGATACCAATTAAATCTTACCGGAGCAAATGGATATGAAGATTACACTTACAGCGATTATTTTTTTGGCAGAAATAAGTTTGAAGGGCTGGAAAGCAGACAAATTATGAACCGTGATGGTGGATTTAAAGTACGGACGGACTTACTGGCAAGTAAGGTTGGTAAAACAGATAACTGGCTTGCATCGGTAAATTTCAGTACTACGATTCCTTCATCTATCAATCCATTAAGTATGCTGCCGGTAAAAATTCCGTTGAAATTATTTTTTGATATCGGCACATTTGCAGCGGCATGGGAAAAAGAAGCCGAGACAGATCGTTTTTTATTTGACGCAGGTTTACAAATCCCGTTGTTCAAAGAAACAATTAATATTTATCTACCACTTATTTACAGCTCGGTTTTTAAAGATTATATTCAATCAACTATTGAAAAGAAAGGAAGATTATTTAAAACAATTTCGTTTACCATTGATATTTCCAATTTCAATCTTCGTAAGTTCGACCGCAATTTCAGTTTCTGATGGGTGAACAAAATCAAATACATTATCTCCGGAATAAAGAGATAGATAAAACTAAATGGGATGCTTGCATAGAAACTGCATCAAATGGCCTGATCTATGCCTATTCATTTTACCTAGATACAATGGCGAAAAATTGGGATGCAGTGGTGCTTAACGATTATGAAGCAGTAATGCCATTGACCTGGAATAAAAAACTGGGTATTGTCTATTTATACCAGCCGGCATTTACTGCATCATTAGGTGTGTTTGGTAAAAATCTTTCAGAAGATCTGGTTGGCATTTTTATAATTACCGCAAGAAAACATTTTCAATTTATTGAAATTGCTTTAAACACCGGAAATATATTATCTGCTCCTCACGGATTTTCTGCATTGCATTGTAATTATATTCTGAAGCTTGAAAAAAAATATGAAGAGCTTGTTTCCGGTTTTCGGGAAAATCATATCCGAAATATTAAAAAAGCATTTCAATCGGGCTGTACAATAAAAAAATCTATTTCAATTGATGAAATTATTCGCATCAACCAGGGACAAATGAATGATTCGAGTGTTGTAAAAGAAATTGATTATGAAAATTTCAAAAAGTTGTTTACTCTATTAAAAGAAAAAAAACAGGCTGAAACCTATTCTATCGTTAATGAGAAAAACGTAATTCTGTCATCCTGTGTTTTTTTCTTTTCACATAACCGGGCATATTATATTTTAGTTGGAAATACGGTTGAAGGACGATCGATTGGTGCATCACATGCTTTGATAGATGCATTTATAAAAGAGAATGCCGGAAAAAATCTTATTCTTGATTTTGAAGGTTCGGATATTGTAAATCTTGCCCTGTTTTATAAAGGCTTTGGAGCAGTGGTAGAGTTGTATCCTTTTTTAAAAATTAATCGTTTACCGTTTTATTTGAGATGGCTTAAAAACTGATATGGGATTCGTAACCTGTCTGCCTGCCGGCAGGCAAGGTTGGGGATTTGGGATTAGGCTCTAAATTCAGAACCTTTTTATTCGAATAGGAATGCACCAAACTTAAGCCCTAATTCCTAACTCCTGATTCCTAATTCCCTTTCCTCAAGTATCTTTTCTGCAATCAACAAATCAACCGGTGTAGTAATTTTAATATTACTTGTATCGCCATCAATCAGTTTAATTTTAACACCCAATCTTTCTACTACACTTGCTTCATCTGTAAATGCATCCTCATAATCCTGATCAAAAGCCGCTTTAATCATATCGCTGAAAAATGTTTGTGGTGTTTGAATAATGCGGACTTTATTCCGATCTATTTGTTCGTTGCCCGAAGCCGATTCAATCCGAATGGCATCTACTGCCGTTATAGCCGGAATAGCATTGCCATTCTTAATTGTTTCTTCATAACAGTTGCGGATCAATTCAGGAGTTATAAGACATCTTACTCCATCATGCACAAAAACAACTGAATGCTGATTGATATTTTTTAATCCGTTTTGTACTGAATGAAAACGAGTTTCACCACCTTCCGTTATAGTTATTCGCTGTGGTGAATGAGTGGAATTGATTATTCTCAACCCCGATTCAGTATGATCTTTATTTAGTACAAGAATAATTTCTAAATCGGGATAGGTATCAAGGAAAGCAGTAAGTGTATGCCATAGCACAGGTTTGTCCCTCAATAATAAAAATTGTTTGGGTAAAGCCGTTCCCATTCTAAGACCCGAACCCCCTGCAACTATGACAGCGTATTTTTTCATGAACAGATTCCGAATTTATTTATAAATTGAAATTTGATTTAATCCATTAGCAGATCTTTCGCCCCTGTACATTCCTTCACTATTAAAAACCATCGCCGTATTTCCTTTTGCATCCACTCCTATCATTCCACCTTCACCATTAATAGCAACTAATTTATTCAAGGTTACTTCTTCCATTGCCTGCTGTAATGAAAATCCTTTATACTCCATCAAACAACTTACATCATAAGCTGCCACTACTTGTATAAACGGTTCGCCATGCCCCGTGCAACTTATGGCACAGGTTTTATTATTTGCATAAGTGCCACTGCCAATAATAGGAGTATCACCTGCCCTTCCGAATTTTTTATTGGTCATTCCACCTGTACTTGTAGCGGCTGCCAGATTCCCATTCGCATCACACGCAGCTGCGCCAACGGTACCAAATTTTTTTTCAATTTGTATATTATGATCCAATGAAGTGATATCTGAGTTTTTTACCTGTTGCCATTGATCGTACCGGAACTTACTGAAAAAATAATCATCGGGTTCTGTTTCTATCTGATGAAGTTTTGCAAATTCTTCTGCACCGTCGCCACATAAAAAAATATGGTCACTGTTTTTAATAATACAATCTGCCAACAATACTGGGTTGCGGATATTTTTAACACCTGCTACTGCACCTGCTTGTAATGTTTTTCCATTCATAATAGAAGCATCCATTTCATGTGTGCCTTTATTTGTAAATACGGAACCACAACCTGCATTAAATAAAATACAATTTTCCAACGAAACCACTGCAGTTTTCACAGCCTCCATTGCCGAACCGTTTTTTTCTAAAACAGAATAACCACAATCCAATGCAGATTGCAATGCAGCTTTATATGCAAGCTCCATTTCAGGTGTCATATTTTCTTTCAAAATTGTTCCGGCACCGCCATGTATTACCAAACTGATTTTTGCCATATCTTGCCTCTATCCTTAAAAGGAGAATAGAGAAAGCGAAAATAAATCATTTATGGCAGCATCGTTCCGCGATATACTAAAGAAAAAACTAACCCGATCTGATTATTTCATCATTGCTGCCAATCTTATACCCGTGTATGGAGTATTATTTGAAGGCTGGAGTGCTGAAGAAATTTTTTTGGTGTACTGTATAGAAACTATCATTATCGGCATTTTTAATTTAATTAAAATGGCGATTGTAACTTCTATACGAAAAACAGATACCTGGTACAATGGCCCAAGCCGAACCCAACAGCATGGCTTATTCTTTATGTTTTTCTTTTTAGTTCATTATGGAATGTTTGTCGCTATACAGATGAGTATCTTTTTTGGAGTTTCGGGAATCGGTAAAAAAGTGGACTTTAGCTTTTTTAGCTTTTTTTATAAATGGCCCGGGTTGTTAGGCGATCATTCATGGACGATGCTGGCAGGTTTTGTTATCAGTTATGGTTTTGGTATGATATATAATTTTATACTCCCCGGAACCTATAGAACTATTTCTTTAATGCAACTTTTATTTCAACCGTATATCCGGATTTTTATTCAACAATTTGTAGTAATTGCCGGCAGTATGTTTTTAAGCTTTGGCGCCGGAAAAGCATTCATTATCATTTTTGCTTTGATAAAAATTTTCTTTGAGGTAATTATCAATTACGAAGGGATGCTAAACAAGACAATGACTGATATGAAGAACGAATCAAGTAAGCAGTAACTCGCATTCTTTTAACAATTTTTCTTTATCAATAGCAACTGTACCCACTTCTTCACAAACCAATCCGCCGGCAATATTTGCAACTTCTGCCATCAGCTGAATATTTTTTGTACTGGCATATACCAATGATGCTGCGGCAATGACCGTATCACCGGCTCCTGAAACATCTGATATATTCCGGAAATGAGATGGGATAATTTTATGCAAATCATTTTGCTGATAGAAGACCCCCTTCTCGGATAAAGTAATAAATGAAATCTGGTGAGAAAGAATTCCAGACAATTCGTTATGTACTTTAATTAATGCTTCTTCATTTGAACAATCCGCAATAATATTCAATCCTTCTTTTACTTCTTTCAGGTTGGGTTTAAAGATGTTTACATTTTTATAGCTGAAAAAATTCTTTCGTTTTGGATCAACAGCTGTTAATACGCCAGCTGCTAAACAAAGTTTTGTGACTTTTGAAATCAGGCTTTCAGTTAACACTCCTTTATTATAGTCTTCAAAAATGAGTATATCCGGTTTTTCTGTAGCAATAAAATCTTCTACTTTTTCAAACATTGCATTTTCATCAGAAGGGTTCAAATCATGTGTTACTTCATTATCCAACCGCATCATTTGCTGATTCCGGCTGATGATTCTTGTTTTACTGGTTGTAATGCGGTTATTCGTTTTTACTAACCAGGATGTATTAATACCCG
This sequence comes from Bacteroidota bacterium, assembly GCA_031413675.1. GTDB lineage: Bacteria > Bacteroidota > Bacteroidia > Chitinophagales > Chitinophagaceae > VBAR01. The sequence goes on along the minus strand of JANOFP010000510.1, from coordinate 840 downwards.
ATGAATTAAATAATTCTTCCAGATGAATTGCTTCAGCGTCATTACCCATTGCTGTTAGCATAAAAACCTGTGCCCCTAATGTTTTACAATTCAATGCCACATTTCCTGCACCACCAACACGATATTCCTTTTCATGTAATGAAACAACGGGCACAGGAGCTTCCGGTGATATACGGTCCACACTGCCCCACATATAAGTATCGAGCATTACATCTCCAATTACACCTACTTTAAGTGATAAAAAAGATTGGAATAGTTTATTAAAATCAGTCATTGTAAAAAAACGTTGAATTATTTTTTTCTGGAAACAGCCAGATAATAAAGCGGAATACCTGCCAATACAATTCCCAATCCGATACCTGCATATTTTGGTTTCATGGTAATAAGAAAATAGCAAAATGTAATTGCAAGTATAATATAAATAGCTGGCAAAACCGGGTAGCCAAATGCTTTGTAGGGCCTTTCAATATCGGGTCTCTTTTTTCTTAATATAAAAATACCAAGAATTGTGAGTGCATAAAATAATACAACAACAAACGAAACCATATCCAGCAAATCGCCATACCTGCCACTTAAACATAACAGACATGCAACAATTGCCTGTGCCCACATTGCATATTCAGGCACTGCATTTTTATTCAACTCGCCGGTTTTTTTAAAAAATAAACCATCATTTGCCATCGTATAATAAACTCTTCCGCCGGCTAATATCAATCCATTATTGCACCCGAAAGTGGAAATCATAATCATTATTGCAATAATATAAGCTCCGGCATTTCCAAAAATAGCATTGGATGCAGCAACCGCAACTCTATCGCCTTCGGGAAAGGCAATGCCGCT
>JANOFP010000509.1:0-1814 GCA_031413675.1 Bacteroidota bacterium | reverse complement strand
TCCAAAAGGCCGAGACTTGCAAAAGTAGGGGAATCAAATTTTAAAAACCGTTGCAAAAGCTCAGGTTCAAACATGATTACCATTTGAACAAATTTTATTTTTTCAGCCCATCTCTAATTTCCATTAATAGTTGATCAGTTGATGATGGTTCAGCAGGTGGAGCAGGTGGTTCTGCTTTTTTCATTTTTGCAATTGATTTAATGATCATAAACATTACAAATGCTACTATAATAAAATTGATAATTGCAGTTACAAAATCACCCCATTTAAGAAAAACAGCCTCTGAAGTTATTTTGCCCGATGCATCCGTTACTGCTGCTTTAAGCTCAAGCATATTTTTGCTCAAATCTGCACCACCAATTAATCCGATTAGTGGAGAAACGATGCCTTCAGTAAAAGAGGTAACCACTTTGCCAAATGCGCCACCCATAACAAAAGCAACAGCAATGTCAACTAAATTGCCCTTCATGGCAAATTCTTTAAATTCTTTAAGCATACCCATAGTTGTAAGTTTTAGAGTGATAAAAATTTCAATGATACAAAAGTAAAAGTATTCAATACTGAAAAATAAAAATTCGACAGAAGCCCTTTTTTACTCCATAAGTGCCTTATTTTTTCAGACCAGGGTAGTTCATGTCCAAACTTTTTAACAGATCAAATAACTGCGAAGCAATAATATATTCTTTATACCAATTCTGATCAGCTGGTACAATTGTCCAGGGAATCGTATTACAGTTTTCAAAACAATCTTCATATACCGCCATATAATCATCCCATAATTTTGCTTCGTCCAGATCTTTCTCATTATACTTCCACATTTTAGATGGTTCGTGTAGTCTCTCCTTGAGCCGCTCCTGTTGTTCTTCAGGAGAAATATGCAGATAGAACTTCAGTATATGTGTATGATTATGTTCTTGTAATAATAATTCAAAATCATTGATCGCTTTCATTCTTTTCGCAGCCGTTTTATCATCGCACCATTTATGTATACGGGTCACTAATATATCTTCATAATGACTGCGGTTAAAAATTTGTATCATCCCTTTCCCAGGAGAAGCAGCATGAATTCTCCAGAGAAAATCATGCGCCAACTCTTCTTCTGTTGGTGCCTTATACGATTTTACAGTTACCCCCTGTGGATTCAGTTCGCCGAAAATATTTCTGATAACGCCGTCCTTTCCACTACCATCCATTCCCTGTATCACAACCAGAACTGAGTGTTTATGTTCGGCATACAACAGGTTTTGCAGTTCGTCCATTTCAATCAGTATCTTTTTAAGCTTTTCCTTTATCGCATTCTTATCGATGTCTTTGGGGGCACGGGTACTGAGTTCGCTAAGCTTTATTTTTCCCATAATTGAAAATTTTATAACTCACAATTTATATAAAAGTAAAATTGTTTGTTTTTATTTTTTCCTTTCTCGCATAAACCTCACCCCAACCCCTCTCCAAAGGAGAGGGGAACAACCGTCTTTACAAAAGGGAAATAATTTCCGTATTTAAAAAATCAAAACCCCGTTATTCTGTTTTTGTTTTTGCACCTTTGCCGCTTACTTCAATTAACCTCAAATAAATATGAGTAATAAATTAATAAACTGGATCATTTTCGTTATTCTTTGTTTTATCTGGGGGAGTTCTTTTATTCTAATGAAATATAGTAAAGATGCTTTAAGTGCATCACAAATAGCAGCATTGCGCATTTTTGCTGCAGGAATGGTTTTTATTATTCCTGCTGTTATTTATTTAAAGGAATTGACTTCTAAGCAAATTCTTTATGCTATTACAGCGGGTGCAGTCGGAAATCTTATTCCTGC
>JANOFP010000508.1:0-2135 GCA_031413675.1 Bacteroidota bacterium | reverse complement strand
GCATACTAAAATGCTTTGTACTGATTGATTTAAAAACTAAAAAAGTAAATCATAGTGATATTGGCCAGATGAATTTATATCTCAACTATTTCAAAGCCGAAGAAAATACAGAAGGAGACGGTGAGCCTATTGGCATCATTCTGAGTGCTGAAAAAGATGAAGTAATGGTGGAATATGCCATGGGTGGCATCTCTACTAAAATATTTGTATCAAAGTATCAGTTGTACCTGCCGGATAAAAAGCAGTTACAGAAAAAAATTAAAGCTATTATACATGAGAAATAAAGTATTGGACAAAATCTTTCAACCTCCGTCCAACGGGGTCATGCAGGTGGGCTTCTTCACAACCATCCCGATAGCTATCGGGACAACAGGACAGGGAACTGGTTTGGGTTTGTCATTGAGTTATGATATTGTAAAAGCACATGGCGGCGAATTGAAAGTGGAGACGAAAGAGGGAGAAGGAAGTGAATTTATAATTCAAATACCTGTTTCTAAAACTTCAGAAGTATGAGATTCTATCTGACTTTTTTGCTATCAGCAATTTCTTTTGTTCCTGCCCTGGCCCAGCGGGAAACCTTCAAAGATGCAGACAGTTTGCTTCAAAAGATCTCAGCAGCAACAACAGATACGGCCCGCATTCTATTAAAGTGCAAATTAGGTGAGGCTTACCGGGCCAACAAGCCTGATACATCGTTAATACTGGCTAACGAAGCTTTATCGGGATCAACCGGGATCGGGTTTAAAAAGGGGGAGGCGACTGCATTAAATGTGTTATGTGTTTTGTACAGGGAAAAAGGAGATCTGCCCTATGCACTGGAACTTGGACTAAAGGCATTAAAGATTTCTCAAGAAGAAAGGTATGCCTATGAAGAGATATATAGCCTTGTCCGGATAGCCAATGTATACCTTAATGTCAGGGATGCTGCGAAAGCTATTACTTATCTGAAAAAGGCAGATGAACTATTGAAAAATAACTACGATGATTTTCAGTGGTCCGTCACACAATATTTTTTAGGTGATAGCTATGAACAATTGAACCAATTGGATGCTGCTGAAAAACAGGTACAAATGCTTGAGCAGAAGAATGGATCGGATCCCCTCTGGATAATTATAAATAATAGATTGCGTGGAAATATTGCGTTAAATAGAAAGGAGTTTTCGCTTGCGATCGGGTATTATCGAAAAAGTAATGACGCAGCGATGGCCGGGACTGCATTCAGAGAAGCAGCAACTGCAAGTAATGCCATGGCCCAGGTTTTTAAGAAACTTAACCTGCCAGACTCAGCTATTTTTTATGCGAAACAAGGCTTGAAACTTGGAGAAATGCTTTTATACAGGAACCGGATACTTTCAGCAAGCAGTTTATTAGCTGAATTATATGCAGAAAAGGATCCGAAAGAGGCAATAAGGTATTATCAAATTGCATCTGCAGCAAAAGATAGTTTATATGGTGTGCAAAAAGTTCAGCAGCTTCAGTCGGCAACCATGAAAGAGCAGGAACGTCAAACTGAAATTGAAGCAGCGAGCCTGGCTTCCCGGAATAAGATGAGACAATGGGCTTTGCTGGGAGGAGGCGCTGTCTTTCTCATTATCGCCATTATTCTTTTCAGGAACAACAGGCAAAAGCAAAAAGCAAATAAGATTTTAGAAAGCACTCTTACTGATTTAAAGAATACCCAGGCCCAACTCATCCAATCAGAAAAAATGGCATCATTGGGAGAACTCACCGCAGGCATTGCCCATGAAATTCAAAACCCGTTGAACTTCGTTAATAATTTTTCGGAAGTGAATAAAGAATTGCTTGTAGAAATGAAAGATGAAATGGATAAAGGCAATATTACTGATGCCAAAGAAATTGCCAATGATGTAATTGCTAATGAAGAAAAAATAAATCATCATGGTAAAAGAGCCGATGCTATTGTAAAAGGCATGTTGCAACATTCCAGTAGCGGTAGCGGCAAAAAAGAACCCACCAATATTAATGCATTGGCAGATGAATATTTGCGGTTAGCCTATCATGGTTTAAGAGCAAAAGACAAATCTTTCAATGCAACGATGAAAACAGATTTTGATGCAAGTATTGGCAACATCAACATTGTTCCGCAAGATATTGGAAGGGTGATTTTGAATTTA
>JANOFP010000507.1:0-5576 GCA_031413675.1 Bacteroidota bacterium | reverse complement strand
AAAATGATTGGGGTCAGTTGAAAAATCATGTTGAAGTAGTGCCGCTATTTCCACACAATGAATATTGGTGCTGTTATTAATAGCTGTTGCATCAGGAAAAGCAGAGAACCGATTGTATTTTACTTTATATCCTTTCATGCTGTAAAAAACAGCCGGTACAAAACTCAGGCGACCTTCAAACGGTATTTTCATTCCAATTCCAGCTTGTCCACCAATTTTAAAAGAAGTGTTTTGTTTGACACCACCAATTGAATATTTAGCATTATTTCCCTGTACGCCGGCAAATAGAAAAGTCTTGTATTGTGAAAAACCCGTAAGACAAATTAATAAGGTTGATGTAAGAATTATTTTTTTCATTATTATTTTTTTGGCTGGCTTTTGAATAGTCGGCGAAAATAGGCATTAACGCCTGTATCTGCAAGCATAAAACAGGCTTTATAGTATCTCATTCTAATTTTTAAACCAATCAATGTCAAATGCGAAGGTTGTCAAAAATCAAGAATTATAATTCCCTTTGAGTTAAAGGGTTAGATTTTTTTTGGTGGGTCTTTTATTCCGGTTGATTGATTATATGCATCCGATGATCCTTTTGGGATAGAAAGATTTTTCCAGTTTTCTTTTTTTAGCATTCGTCCTACATAAATTATCTGGCCAATATGATAAGGATAATGTGCCATTTGGCGGATGATAGCGTCAACAACACTCAGTTTCTCATTACGTATAGAAACCTGTTTTATCAAATCATTTTCATTCAAAGCATTTATTGTTTCGAAAAAACATTTCCATCCTTTATCCCAAAGTTCAATCAGTTGTTGTTTTGTGTAAGTATGAATTTCAAATTCATCATCACGGTTACGCCAGTTTTTTTCTCCATCCTCCGTTAAAAAATTGGTGAAGCGGCTGAGCATATTACCGGCTAAATGCTGAACCAGTATTGCAATGCTGTTTGATTCCGTGCCAGGTTGAAAATGAAAATCATCATTATTCAATTGTTCAAATGTTTTTTCTCCAAGCTCTTTGTAATAGTTCATCCTGCGTATGGATGATTCAAGAAACTCTTTTTCTAAATTCATAAATATTCAATTTTAAAAATGGGTTACCAGCCCTCAGCTGCATCATCACCACGTCTGTCTGCCACGGCTTCAATTTTCATTTTCCCGTTTTCATAAATAATTTTTATCACTTCTGTTCTTCCAATACCGCCGCGTTCACCAATTTTGTGACCCATTTTATCCAGTTTCATTTTTATTGCTTCGGAAAAATTTTTTTCCAGGTATAAAGTGTCGGGCAGCCACTGATGATGAAATTTTGGTTTGAAAACTGCGTCTTCGGTACTTAAATTAAATTCAAGAATGTTAACCAATGTTTGAAATACCTGAGTTGGAATTGTAGTACCACCGGGTGTACCCACAACTAAATAGGGTTTCCCATCTTTCAAAACAATTGTCGGTGTCATGGAACTCAACATTCTTTTTCCCGGGGCAATTGCATTGGCTACACCACCAATAGCTCCATACATATTCGGGGTGCCGGGTTTAATACTAAAATCATCCATTTCATCATTTAACAAAAATCCGGCTCCGCCTACAACCGTTCTGCTACCATACGAATTATTAAGAGTTGTAGTTATGGATACTACATTTCCGTCTTTATCAGCTACACTGAAGTGAGTTGTTTCTTCACTTTCATAACCTGCAACTGAGCCATGTTTTATATTACTACTCAAGCTTGCTTTTAATGGATCAAAATTTTTCATTCTTTCTTTTAAATAGGCATCCGATACTAATTGCACTTCGGGTACTTTATAAAAATCGGCATCGCCCATAAATCTTCCCCGGTCTGCAAAAGCTCTTCGTTCTACTTCTGTCATCAAATGAACTGCTTCAGCCGAATGGAAACCCATCGCTGCGATATTTTTATCTTCAATCATCTTCATCATTTGATGCAATAGCAAACCACCACTGCTTGGCATCGGCATCCCGATTATTTTAAATCCTTTATAATTGAATACATGTGGTGTTCTGTTTTTTACCTGATAATTTTTTAAATCTTCTGATGTAATAATTCCTCCACCCCGTTTCATTTCTTCCACAATAAGCTTTGCAGTTTCTCCTTCATAAAATCCAGCTTGTCCTTTTTTACTTATTCTTTTTAATGTGTTGGCTAAATCTTTTTGAATTAATGTATCGCCGGCTTTCCAGGCTATTGATTTTACAAATACAGGCATTACGGTATTATACTTTTTTAATTCATTCTGAAGATTGTTTAATGATCTTGCTTCACGTTCCGTAATTACAAATCCTTTTTCAGCTAATTGAATTGCAGGGGCAATTAATTTATCAAAAGCAAGTTTTGCATATTTATGTGATTCAAAAATTCCTGCAATCGTACCCGGTACACCACTTGCAAGATGACCATCTTTACTTTTACCACTCATTACATTTCCTGCTGCATCAAGATACATATCACGATGACCACTTGCTGGCGAAGTCTCACGATAATCAATCGCTATTTCTTTTCCATCGCTTAGTCGTGCAACGGTAAACCCTCCGCCACCTAAATTGCCTGCGGCAGGATGTACAACTGCTAATGCTAATTGTGTTGCAATGGCAGCATCCATTGCATTACCGCCCAATTTCATAATTTCAATACCTACTTTACTTGCCAATGGGTGAGCAGATGCAACAGCTCCGTTCCCGGCTATTATTTTTTTCTCAATGGTATATTTGTAGGGATCAATTTTGCCTAAAGAGGACTGGCTCAGTTTCGGGTTGTTGCATGAGCTAACTAAAAGCATTAAGCCTGACGTTATGAAAAATAGCTTTTGCATTGTACATTTCATTTAGGGCAAGGTACATAAACTAAGTTTATTGCTTTTCTTTTATAACTGGGAATGGTTGTAAATAAAGTTATGTTTATATTGCCCCCTGTAAATTTTAAATATGAAAAAATTCTTGCTTTTCGTTTTTGCTTTCATTTTATTTCAAACTGTTATTCATGCCCAGTTAAAATCACCTGATGAATTTCTGGGTTATAAAATCGGAACAAAATATACTCCGCACTGGAAGATTGTAAATTATTTTAATCATGCAGCGTCGGATATGAATAAAGTAATGAAGCTTGAGCAATATGGCGCCACCAATGAAGGAAGGCCCTTACTGTTATCTTTTATTTCTTCAGAAGAAAATATAGCAAAGCTGGAGGCCATCCGTTTAAATAATTTAAGACTTGCTAATCTTGCTGGTGATAAAGCAGCACCAACCGAAGATGGGGCTCCGGCAATTGTATGGCTCAGCTATAATGTGCATGGGAATGAAACTTCATCATCGGAAGCTGCAATGATGACATTATATGCATTACTTGATCCGGCAAATACAAAAACAAAAGCATGGTTGAAAAATACAGTTGTAATTATAGACCCATGTATCAATCCCGATGGAAGAGATCGTTATGTAAACTGGTTTAATTCTGTTGTAGGCAAAAACATAAATCCAGGTTTGGCAGCAAGAGAACATCGTGAACCCTGGCCCGGTGGCAGAACCAACCATTATAATTTTGATCTTAACCGGGACTGGGCATGGCAAACACAAATTGAAAGTCAGCAACGGGTTAAAATGTATAATCAATGGATGCCCTATGTTCATGTTGACTTTCATGAACAGGGAATAAACAATCCTTACTTTTTTGCACCAGCTGCTCAACCTTTTCATGAAGTGATTACGCAATGGCAACGTGATTTTCAGGTGACACTTGGAAAAAATCATGCAAAATATTTCGATGCCAATGGCTGGTTATACTTTACCAAAGAAGTGTTTGATCTTTTTTATCCGAGTTATGGAGATACGTATCCAACTTACAATGGTGCAATTGGAATGACATATGAACAAGGCGGTGGCGGAGCCGGCGGAGCTGGTGTACTAACAGATGAAGGCGATACACTTACTTTACTTGACAGGGCAACACACCATTTTACAACATCATTAAGTACAATCGAAGTTTCATCCTTAAATGCATCGAAGCTTGTAAAAGAATTCAGAAAATATTTTAATGATGCTATTAGTGGCGGAATTGGCGAATACAAAACTTATTTGGTAAAAAATGGAGAAGCCGATGCAGAACGAATGAATGCCTTAATCAACCTGCTCGAAAAAAATGGAATTCAGTATGAAAGAGCAGAAGGCTCTTCAAGAGGTATGTTTGATGGGTATAATTATGAAAACGGAAAAAACGAATTATTCTCAATTCAAACCGGAGATTTGATTGTACAATCGCAACAACCACGGTCTGCATTGGTAAAAGTATTGTTCGAACCAAAAAGTAAAATAGTTGATTCCGCAACGTATGATATTACAGCCTGGTCATTGCCCTATGTGTTTGGTTTAAATGCCTACTCTTCCAAATCAAAATTGAATCATTCAGTTAGTACAAAACAGACAGTTATACAAAATAATGTTTCGGATGCTTATGGATATGTGATCCGCTGGCAGGGAATACAAAGTGCAAAAGCCCTGGGACAATTTTTTCAAAAAGGAGTAAAGGTTCGGTTCACTGAAACTCCTTTTGAATTAAACGGGCAGAAATTTGAAAGAGGCTCTCTCATAATTATTAAGAAAGGAAATGAACGATTTGGTAAAACAATTTCAAGTGTTATCAACGAAGTGTGTAATGCAAATAATATTTTGGCTAATACAATAACAACCGGTTTTGTTGACAAAGGTTATGACTTCGGGAGTAATAAAATTCATTTCATGGATGCTCCAAAAATAGCATTGCTCACCGGCGAAGGTGTCAATTCAAATGCTGCAGGAGAAATCTGGCATTTTTTTGAACAGGTACTTGATTATCCCCTGACACTTGTGAATGTAAATGACTTTGGAAGATTAAATCTTTCTGATTATAATGTATTAATAATGACATCGGGTAATTACCGGTTTTTAAATGATAAAGCAACAACCGATCCTTTAAAAGATTGGATAAATAAAGGGGGGAGGCTAGTTGCAATTGAAAGCGCTGTAGGTCAATTAGCAAAACTGGATTGGGGCATCAAAGAAAAGAAAACAGATGATAGTGCAAATAAGAAAGATACGTATGCAGCTTTAAATACTTATCAGGACCGAGAACGAGATTTTCTAAAAGGATTTATACCCGGTTCTATTTATAAAGTTGAATTAGATAATACACATCCTTTGGCATTTGGATATCCCAAAACATATTATACATTAAAGCAGGATGATGCAATGTTTGAATTTCTGAAAACTGGTGGATGGAATGTGGGTGTTATAAAAAAAGAGAACCAGGTGGCCGGATTTGTTGGTTCGAAACTGAAAGAAAAAATTCAGGATGGTGTTTTATTTGGCGTTCAGGATATGGGAAATGGAGCAATCGTATTAATGGCTGATGATATTCTGTTCCGGAGTTTTTGGGAAAACGGAAAACTGATGTTATGTAACGCAGTATTTATGGTAGGGCAGTAGTTGAGCAATTAGGTGTTGGAAATTAGGAATTCGTATTTAGGATTTAGGAATTGGGAATCTGGAATTGTAGACCTGACATCTAATTTTTGACTATTGACTATT
>JANOFP010000506.1:0-16384 GCA_031413675.1 Bacteroidota bacterium | reverse complement strand
CTGGAAGGAATGGTAAATAATTTTTTCGGCAGTGGATCAGATGAATGAGTTTATCCAACGTATGCCATCCGCCAATCGGTGAATGGCTTACATACTAACGAATAGCCCTGCATTTCTTTCCCCTCGGATTATTAGCTGCCTGGTATGGTGTCATTGCACTTCGGCAAGAAGATTCAATCAATATTATTAAGATTAAAGCAATTAAAGTAAATTTTGTTTTCATAGATTCGAATTTATTAAAACAAAAATAGCTCAACGTATACTATTTTGCATTAGACAAACTCAGGTTAAATATGCTGATAGGTTTTGTAATTTTCGCAAAACTGACTCTCGGAATTGTACGGATAACAAACTATTGAATATACTAAGAAGAAAAAATCAGCCGGTTAATAAAATTAAAACGACTACTTATTTTAACCGCATGAAACTGCTCCATCTTTGACAACTTCATGAACCGGGCTGATAAAAGGCACACCCAATTCAAGACCCCGCAAAATGAGTAAGGCCCCCATTACAAACAATAAAACGGGTAATGCTTTGTTTATTTTTAACCGAATTTGCTGGTTTAAATAATTCCCAAGAATGATTATTGCCATCATTGCTGGAAAAGTGCCTAGCCCAAAAAATGCCATGAACAATCCACCATTTAATGAACTTCCGGTAAAAACAGATGAAGTGAGGGCAAGATATACTAAACCGCAAGGTAGCAACCCATTTAAAATACCAATGAAAAATAAAGACTGCAATTTTTTTGATTGAAACAGTTTTCCTAATTGCTGACGAAGCAGTAAAAAAGGTTTGTTGAAAAATGTTTGTTGTGAAAAGTGTAAATATTTTTTGGGAATAAAAAGATATACTACTATAATGATACCCAATGCCAGCGACAATCTATTTTGCCAATGCGATGCAATTAAATATTTACCAATTGATCCGAAAAATAAACCCATCACTGAATAAGATAAAATTCGTCCCAGGTTATAAAGAGTGCCGCCCATAAACCTTGAAAGATTGCTGGAATGTGAAACCGGCAAAGCCAGTGCCAGTGGGCCACACATACCAACGCAGTGCAGACTGCCTGCAAGCCCCATGATTAATGCCGTACCTGTAATTTCTATACTTATCATTAATTATCCCGATTTTTCGTTTTGTTTCCACCAACTACTGGATATTTTACTGAAGTCAATAAGCCAGCAATTTCATTTTTTGCTACTAATGCAATTGAAAGCAATACCAAACCCGTATAAGCTAATACTGTTTCTTTTTTCATAGCCTGAATATTTAAAACCGATGTATTCATTATAATATTATTTTCTTTTCATAATAATATTTTTTGCCGTCTGCCAACCACGTTAACCTTATTTCATATAACCCATATGAATCACCTGGCACTACTTGCTTAAATTCTATTTCGTTTACAACTAAATATTTTTTAAAATCTTTTTTTGCATCGGCCGGGCAATAGAGATAAAATTCAATTTCTTTCTTTACGTTCCGCATTTCCGCTGGAAAACGAATCAATAATTCAGCGCCATTTTTTTCAACTTCCATGGATGATGATAACGCAGTTACATTTGCAGCCTGATCTATTACTTGCTGATATTTTAATTCTTCTCCGTAATAATCTTTTGTTACCAAATCAAATTTCTTACTATTGGCTTTTACTACCAGGAATAGCATGCCTGCAACAAAAATCAGGTACGCTCCTGCTATTTTATAACCCCATGACAATTTCATACTTTTAAAATTTTAATAACCCGGTCCCAGGAATGTTGTTTTAACAGTTTCAATTTTCTTATTGCCTTCATACACTCCCAATACGATTGGTGTTTTTCGTTTCTTAATAAACTGCCTGTCTATTTTTACAAAAAAAGGAGTCTGGAAATACGATTCTTTCGGTACAACCAGGTTATTTGCAACCACTGTTATTTCTCCACTCATGTTTTCCAGTTTTAAACTTACCGGAATATCTTTTCTTGTTTTATTAATCAATTTTATATTATACAAATTACTTAATCTGCCATCCGGCTGTGTCTGATACATTTGTCCGGCAGTTCTTAAAATTCTTGCATCCACATCATCTCTTGTAACGAGTAACACTGCCAAAAAGCTAAGCAATAAAATAAGTACAATAGAATAACCTGCAATGCGCCAGTTAAATTTAGATTTTTTGCTGTGTACAATATTTTCTTCTGATTCATACCGGATCAGCCCAAGAGGCTTATTAATTTTATCCATTATGGCATCACAAGCATCAATACAGGCAGTACAGTTTACACATTCCAGTTGTGTTCCGTTTCGGATGTCAATCCCTGTTGGGCATACACGTACACAGGCATGGCAGTCGATACAATCACCATTGTCCGCATGAATTGAATAATCTTTACTTAATTTTCCCCGTGGCTCACCCCTTACATAGTCATACGCAACTACAATCGATTTTTTGTCGAGTAGTACTCCTTGCAATCTTCCATAAGGACAAACAACAATGCAGACTTGTTCACGAAACCAGTAATAAACAAAAAAGAATACGGAAGTAAATCCCAGCAATGAAATAAAGGTTCCGATATTTTTCCCAATTCCTTCTTTTACCATTGCCTCCAAACTATCCATCCCGATTATATATGCTAGAAAAAAATTAGCAATAATAAAAGAGATAAAATAAAAAACCAGCATCTTGATTGCCCGTTTACGGATCTTATATCCATTCCAGGGCATCTCTTTTAGTTTTCGTTGTTCATGAGCATCGCCATCCAGCCAATATTCAACTTTACGAAAAACCATTTCCATAAAAATTGTTTGCGGACAAGCCCATCCGCAAAACACACGGCCAAAAACAACCGTAAATAAAATAATAAACACCATAAAAGTGAGCAGCCCGATAGCGAAAATGAAAAAATCCTGAGGCCAGAAAACCTGCCCGAAAAAAATAAATTTCCGCTCCAGTACATTAAACAGAAATAAGGGCTCTTCATCAATTTTAATAAAGGGCAGTGTAAAAAAAACCACCAGATAGATTAGGGATGCAATTGTCCTGAGATTAAAAAACTTTCCACTTGGTTTTTTAGGAAATAGATAATTCCGTTTCCCTTGCTTACTGATCGTAGCAACAGAATCCCTGAATGTCTGATCAAGATATTCTTTTTTTTCTTTTGCAATTTCAAAATAATCACTCACCTCTTCCATGTTTCAATAGCATTAAAAAAATTAATAGTTACTTACCTGTCACAGGTGCAACTACCGGAAGTACGGCTTTAACTGTATCTTTTTTTACAGAACTACTGTCTGATTTTACTCCCGGAATATATTCCGTTCCTTGTGGTGCTTTGGCATTAGCCGGGTTGGTTTCTTTTAATGACAAAACAAAACTTGTAAGATTTTTAATTTCGCCGGGTGAATAGCTTTTACCCCACGCCTGCATCCCCTTATCGGGTACACCAAGGTTTATTGTTCTGAATATATTGCTGATTGAACCACCATGCAGCCAATATTTATCTGTAAGATTAGGACCTACTGCATTTCCTTCACCATTCACTCCATGACAAGGTGTACATGTTTTAGTAAAAATTGATTTGCCTTCTGCTATTCCTTTTGCATCTGCCATCGTAACTGTTTTCTCATCGACAGATTCACGGTTGTTTTTTCTGAAATTTTCAAGATTTGCAGCAGCCACTGTCATTTCCTTATTATATTCTTCTAATGGTGACAAGCCAGTATGCCAAACATGAAAACGTAAAATATAAAATACACCAATGATGATTGTGATATAAAAACCCCATTTCCACCACGGCGGTAAAGCATTGTCTAATTCTTTAATCCCATCATAATTATGATCCAACAGTACATCCTGTTCTTTTTCCAATGGTGCCGCTTTTGTAAAGAATTTTTTATCCAACTCACTCCACCATTTACGGAATCCGGTTGCTTCGTTTACCTTACCTGCTTTTATATTTGCTTCCTTCTGATATTTATTACTTAGTGAAATAAAATAAATTGAGGCACCTGATACAGCAATTACAAATGCAATTACACCATATATAAAACCTTTCATTTGACCGTCAATGCCAGAAGAATTTTGTGCAAGTAGCGGTGTATTAAAAATCAGGAATGTAAAAGCAATTGTGAAAAAATATTTTATGCTATTATTTTTCATAACTAAGCTTATTTTAAAATGTTTTGGATAAAGAGTCGGCTGGTTGATCACTCAAATCAAGGGGCAGGTTTCTGATTTCTTCTACTTTATTCTTATCCATTTTTTTTACATAATATAATAACACTACAAAGAATACAAAGAAGATCAGCAATGAAATCAATGGATAAATACTTACGCCATCAATACCTGTTAAGTGTTGTTTGATATACCGGAACATGTTTATTTGTTTTTAGTTTCAACAATTTTATTTTTCTCTATATCCGTACCCAACCGCTGCAGGTAAGCAATGATAGCAATCACTTCAGCATTGGGCAGCACTCGTATACTGTCTTTTAAAAGATTTGCTGAAATTTTGTTTGCTTGCTCCATCAAGTCTTTATTTGCCCGGTACTCATACCCTTTTTCATAAGGAACACCGAGTGTTCGCATCGCATTTATTTTTGCCGGCGTACTTGCGGTATCAAGTAGTTTATCTAGCATAAATGAATACCCCGGCATTACGGTACCTGGTGAAATAGCCTGGGGATCATCAAGATGATTCAAATGCCATGCATCGGATTTTTTAAGATTAGCAGTTCCTTCTCTTGCCAAATCAGGCCCTGTTCTTTTTGATCCCCATTGAAATGGATGATCATAAACAAATTCACCAGCTTTTGAGTATTCACCATAGCGTTCTGTTTCTGACCGGAAAGGCCGGATCATTTGTGAGTGACAAGTGTAACATCCTTCTCTTGTATAAATATCTCTTCCCTGTAATTCAAGTGGTGTATAGGGTTTAACACTTGAAATGGTTGGTACGTTTGATTTTATCAGAAAGGTTGGAACTAACTCTACGATACCTCCAATAAGAATTACAATTAATGTTACAATCAGGAATTGAACAGGTTTTCTTTCGATACGGCGATGCCAGTGTTCGCCTGCATGCTTTGAATCTATTTTTTCCAATGCAGGTGCTTCTGCATCTTCATTTGCTACCAAACTTCCTTTTTTAACGGTCATAAATAAATTATACATCATGACAATTGCACCGGTTAAAAATAAGAATCCGCCAAAGGCACGCATTGCATAAAAAGGTTTCATGTAGGTGACTGTTTCAAGAAACTGATACTTCAACTGTCCTGCATCTGTAAATTGTTTCCACATAGATGCCTGCTGAAATCCTGCCCAGTACATTGGCACGGCATAAAAAATAATTCCTAGTGTTGCAATCCAGAAATGAAAATTTGCAAGTCGCTTTGAAAATAATTCTGTTTTAAATATTCTTGGAATCAGCCAATATAAAATTCCGAAGGTCAGCATGCCATTCCAGCCTAATCCACCTACATGCACATGCGCAACTATCCAATCGGTATAATGACTGACCGCACTAATCGTTTTTAATGAAAGCATCGGTCCTTCAAAAGTTGCCATACCGTATGCCGTTACTGCCACTACCATAAATTTTAAAATCACATCTTCTCTTACTTTATCCCAGGCGCCACGGAGTGTAAGCAAACCATTTATCATCCCTCCCCAACTTGGAAAGATTAATGTGAATGAAAAAACAATTCCCAAAGTCTGAGCCCAGTTGGGTAAAGCAGTATACAATAAGTGGTGCGGGCCTGCCCATATATATAAAAAAATTAAAGACCAGAAATGTATAATAGAAAGTTTGTAAGAATATACCGGACGATTTGCCGCCTTGGGCAAATAATAATACATCATGCCTAAATAGGGTGTGGTTAAAAAGAATGCAACAGCATTATGACCATACCACCATTGAACTAACGCATCCTGTACACCAGCATACCACGAATAACTTTTAAATAAACTTACCGGAAGTTCAAATGAATTTACAAGATGTAAAACTGCTATGGTTACAAACGTGGCGATGTAAAACCAAATAGCAACATACAAATGCTTTTCTCTTCTTTTTAAAATTGTAGCAAATAGGTTCCATCCGAAAACTACCCAGATGATCGTGATAGCAATATCAATCGGCCACTCAAGCTCTGCATACTCTTTACTTGTTGTGATACCAAGCGGTAATGTAATTGCAGCTGCTACAATTATTGCCTGCCATCCCCAGAAATGAATTTTACTGAGTGCATCACTCGCCATACGGGTTTTTAATAATCGCTGAAGAGAGTAATAAACACCCATAAAGATTCCGTTTCCTACAAATGCAAAAATGACTGCATTGGTATGGAGTGGACGTAGCCGTCCGAAACTAAATAAGGGCTGAATGTTTAATGCCGTTGGAAATACTAATTGCAATGCAATCCAAAGACCAACTAACATTCCTACTACACCCCAAATAATTGTTGCAAAAGCAAAATTTCGAACAATCTTGTTGTCGTACTGAAACTTTTCCAGTTGTTGCATGAATTTATTTTTGTTTTGGTTTTAAAGAAGTTTTTTCGGATGATGGAGCAGGTTTATCATCAAATAATATCCGAACGGATGGTGTATAGTCATCATCATACTGACCTGATTTAACTGACCAAATAAAGGCAACCAAAAAACCGGTGGCTACCAAAATACTTGCTGCTATTAAAATAATTAATACACTCATAAAAAATATAGGGGCAAATTTATCAGTCAGTGAAAAAAGGGAAGATGATAATTCTCAATGGTTATCATGAGGAATATCAGCCCGGTTAAAGACCTTTTCGTTTTGCCATATATGTTGATGCCAGGGTAACAAACACAACAATTGTTATAGAACTCACCGGCATTAAAACCGCTGCTACGATTGGAGAAAGTTTTGCCTGTATTGCAAAGCTTAATCCCACCACATTATATAAAATGGAAATAATAAAACTCCATACAATTATCCTTTTCCCTGCTTTTGCATACTTAATAAAATTGGAAAGTTTGTTTACAACTGAGCCATCCATAATTGCATCGCTGGCTGGTGAAAACTGACTGGTGTTTTCGGTTACTGCAATCCCAACATCGCTTCTTTTTAATGCGCCTGCATCATTTAATCCATCACCCAGCATTACTATTTCAACATCGTAATCATTTTTTTTCAACCGGGCTATATAATCCAATTTATCCTGAGGTGATTGCTGAAATTTTATAATTACTTTTTCCCCAAATATATTTTCCAGGTTTTCTTTTTCAGAATCATTATCGCCTGATAATACATGTAACTCATATTTTTTTTCTGATAATTTCTGAATCATTGGTTTGAGGCCAGGCCGGTATTGATTTGATATTCTGAATACACCTTTATACTTATTATCGATGGAAAGTAAAACCATTCCTCCCCCACTTATTTCAGTTATTGATTCATCATCGCATACAAATTGCCAGGAGCCCATTTTTATCCAATGATTATCTATATTTCCGGTTATTCCTTTACCAGAAATTTCTTTAAAATCCGAAACGGTTAATGGGCTTACCTGAAAATTTAATAGCAACTCATTATGGATTATACGGCTTAAAGGATGAATAGATTCTTTTGTAAGTGAATAAACTAAATTCTTTTCATCGTCAGTCAATATTACCCCTTCATAGTTTATTAATGCCTCTGCCGGGTGAGTCAGCGTTCCGGTTTTATCAAAGACAATTGTATTGATTTTGGAAAGCGATTCAATAACTGAAGAATTTTTAAGGTAAAATTTATTTTTCCCAAAATGCCTGAGCATATTACCAAAAGTAAACGTAGCCGAAAGCAATAATGAACAGGGGCAAGCGACAATTAATGCAGCAGTTACGGCCGGTAGCAATTTAGAAACATCATTGGCTGCCCAATAAAGAGCTGTACACCCAGCGATGATAAATAATAGTAATGTAAAATAACGGCTCCAGGGATGAACAAATGATTTGTCCTGATTTTTTTGTTCAGAAAATGCATCATTATTATTCCAGAGTTGAGTAATATAACTTTGCTCAACGGGATTCAGTATTTCCATTTCAATCATTCCGCCAATCTGTTTTCCCCCTGCATAAACCAATTCGCCTTTCTTTTTTTGTACCGGTGTAACCTCTCCCGAAACAAAACTGTAATCAATCTTTCCTTCACCTTTTAGTATTACAGCATCGCCAGGTATCATTTCATTTTGTCTTACTAAAATCCTGTCACCCTTTTGCAATCCGCTGATTGTTGCTGTTTCTTCCTTACCGTTTTTTAAAATGGTAACGCCCAGCGGAAAATAAGATTTATAATCCCGGTCAAATGAAAATGAATCATAGGTTTTGTCCTGGAACCATCGACCCACCAACATAAAGAAAACAATGCCACTCATGGAATCAAGATAGCCAGAACCCGTATTGCTTAGTATTTCATACACACTTCTGCCAAACGTAACAAGAATTGCCAATGCAATCGGAGCATCAATGTTGAGCCATTTCTGGCGAAGACCCTTCCATGCTGAAATAAAAAAACCGGAAGAACAATAAAAAAAAACAGGAAGTGCCAAGGTGAGATTCAGAAAACTGAATAATTTTTCTAACGACTGCTGTTCAATTTTACCAGCGGAAAAATATTCCGGAAAACTCAGCATCATAATATTGCTAAAACAAAAACCTGCGACACCTATTTTATAAAATTTTTTTCTATTTATTTTATTGGGTAGTTTTTTTTCTCCATCCTTTAAACTGATATACGGTTCATACCCTACAAAAGCAAGCAGTTCGACTAATTTCCTGAGGGAAATTTCACCCGCATTGAAAGCGATGGATATTTCTTTACGTTGAAAATTGGTTTTAGAATAAAGAATCCCTGGTTGGATGGTGTGAAGATTTTCTAACAACCAAATACAAGATGCGCAATGCATTTGTGGCAAATAGAAACTTACCTGGCATTGTTTACCATCATTAAAACGAAGCAGCTTCTTTTTCACCTCTTCATTTTCCAGGTAGGCAAACCGTTCAGTAGAAAATTTTCCTTTTACCCGAATACCGGGTTTTTCGCTAAGCTCATAATAATTACACAAGCCATTTTCCTGCAAAAGCTGGTAAACAAATTTGCAGCCATCACAACAGAAATATTTTTCATCGGATTCGATAGTTATATCACAGGTTTCTCCACAATGATAGCATTGTTGAGCAACCCGCTTTTTCCGATCTTTTTTAAATACGATTTCTTCCAAAGGCTTTCGTTGGTTTTTTGGAGATTACAAAGATTCAATTGATTGAAAGCAGCTTTTCTGAGAAGAATCAGTTTTATGTATGAGTTCTATCAACAAAAATAGCCCCCCGATGAATCGGGGGGCTTTGCTATTGAAACGAAAACCAACGAAATCCCGCCGATGACGGGATGTATTTTATATTATTTGCCGGTTCAAATGTATTGGTAAGATGTACTTTCAATACATGACATAGCTCAAAAACAATCATGATAAATATCAGCAAAAAACGAAGCTGGCATTTAATTAAATGCAGTTTCCTTTAATTCCTTGAAAGATGATATAGCTTTCGGAAACAAAATATTATTCTCCAAGTGTACATGTTGATGTAAATCCAGTTCAAAAGCTTTTAGTGCATCAAAACATAACTTATAAGTTGTACAAGCATCATCAGGTGGTGTATAATTATCGGTTAACATACGAATTTCATATAAAAGACTTCCTACATGATCATGCTCTTGCTCCATAACAGTTATGGGTGATTCCAGGTAAGTGATATTCACGCCAAATCGTTCAGGCTCGTCCTGGATTTGTTTTTCCAATTCTTTAATACGGGGAAATAAGATCTGCTCTTCTTTTTTCATGTGTCCTTCCATTCCTTCTTTCACTGCGGCGAACAACTGAAATATTTTCGTTAATTCCGGGTGATGAATGCTATGTTTTGAATTCACTTTTTCCAGGTAACTGAGAATTTGTGGAAGTTCTTTTTTTACATAGGCATGGTGAGTTTGAATTATATAATCCACCAGGGCACTTAAACTTAAGTTTTCAAAATCAATTAAATTTTTTGTCTCATTTTTTTCCGAAAGGTTATTTAATTCAGATGCGATTTGAGAAATGGGAATTTGTTTTTCAATACATGCTTCCTGTAAAGATTGTTTTCCTTTACAGCAAAAATCAAGATCATATTTTTCAAAAACAGAGGCTGCACGGTGATCGCTGTTTACAATTTGCGCCAGGCTTTTTGTCAGAAGTTCATTCATAAATTTTTTTTTATAGTGAGTTTAATTAATTACAAATCTTTTTTTCTGAATTTTCGTACAGCTAACCAAACCGGAAGAACAACCCAAAGCAACATAATACTCATTGTAAAAAGAATGCCAGAACCGCTGCCAAAAAAATCTTTATATAAAGCACCGGTATAACCCATCAAAGCACTTTCATCCATTTTAAGCATTATAAAAATTCTTCCCAGGTCAATCGGATTCAGGGCTGATAGTAAAAGGGTTAATTTTTCAAGTGGGTAATCGCTGAAAGAAAAAAGAATCAGTAACACCAATCCGTCATAAATCAATGCAAAATAAAACCAAAGCAATAATGAGAAGCCAATGCCCCTTGCTTTATCCCTTGACAATACAGATGTAAAAAAAGCAATGGCTGTGAATACAAGTGTGAGGCATGCCCCACTGAATAACAAGGCAAAACCCGTCTCATCTGCTGCAAAAATTAAAACCGGAATACCTACACCTATAAAAAATGCACTGAGCAATGAAATGCTGACACCGGCAAATTCACTTAACAAGATTCGTGTCCGGCTCATGGGTTGCGATGACATGAGTTCGATAAACTCGTATGAGTTATAATAATGTATCGTAGTAAACACCAGACTTACCAGTGGCAAAACAATGAGTACGATATTCAACAGGCTCAGCATTGCTTTACCGCTATTTTCTTCCATCTGAAACATACTGCACGAAATCACCAGAAGAAAAAGAGTATAAGCAATAATAATTTTACTTCTCAGTATATCATATAAAACATATCGTGATAATTTCATCATTGTTATTACTTAATAAATTTTTTCATCTTTTTTAAAATCCAGTATCTTATCAATCCACTCATTTGTAAATTTTTCACCTTTCATGATTCTGGCAATCGCCTTGCCTAAACGTAATTCGCCGGTTTCTTCCTGTAATGCTCCGATGTCCTTAAAGAAAAGCAATTTGCCTTCCTGCATATATAGAATATGTGTAGTTAGTTCATCCAGATCGCTGAGGATATGTGAAGTAATAAGAATCAATTTCTCTTTTTTCTTTTCTTCAATAATCTTTTCTTTTAAAATTTCCGATGCTAATGGATCGAGGCCCGCTGTCGGTTCGTCTAAAATCAAAATAGCAGGATTAAATAAAAATGCAATGGCTGCACTTACTTTTTGCCGGGTTCCACCACTTAATGTCCGCATCGGTTTATCAAATATTTTTTCCAGTTCAAATTTCTTAATTAATGATTCATCTGTTTGGTTACTGCCCGTATTCCGGATCTGTTTCAACATGTCAAACAACTGACCAATTTTCATATTATCCGGATAACGACCCATCTGTGGCATATAACCAATCTTGCTGCGGTAAGACGGATCTCCGTTAATAAGCTGTTCATCTACAAATATTTTACCGCTGTCCGGTTTCACCATTCCCAGTATTGATTTTATCAAAGTGGTTTTGCCTGAACCATTCGGTCCAATAAGAGAAACCACCTGCCCTTTATCAAAGCTTGCAGTAATGTTTTCCAATACCTGTAACCTTTTAAACCGTTTGCTGATATGTTCAATACGAATCATAATTTTATTTGTTTCATCATTGGTTTTTCGTCCGTTAAATTTTCAGGTGTAAGACTTGGAATTGCTTTTTCCGCTTTGTCCAGTAACTGTACAGTAAAACTTCTGAACAGGATAAGCGAATTAGGATTCTGCGCCACTATCATCGAGTACATGCTGACAGGATGATAGGGAATATCTCCAGTACCATCTTTATTGATGTCATAGCCATCATATTTATCCCAATAGTTATTGTAAAATTTATTCAAAGAGATAGAGCCATTGGTGCCTACATCAAAACTATTTCCGGTAAAATTATTGTGTTGAAAAGTATTGTCTTCGCAACTGGCCTGCACTTTTACAGCCCATCCATTTGCCGAAAAAGTATTTCTTTCAATTTCGATCCGGCTTGTACCTTCCAGGTGAATACCAACGGTATTTTTATAAAATGTATTATGCAGTATATAACTATCCGAAATATCTTTTAATAAAATTCCGTAGGAAGATGATCCCCAGTTTTGCTCAAAATGATTATTCTCCATTCTAACTTTTTTAGAATACATCACAGCTACTCCTGCACCATTATTCCGAAATGTATTACCTAAATACGTATCGTCATTGGAAAACATAAAGTGCAGGCCATAACGGATATTTTTTTCACTTAAATTATTTTTTATTGAGGAGAAAGTTACAAACTCAAAATAAATACCATCCCGGTGGCCCTGAACGTTATTGTTTTCAATTATGGCATGGCTTGATTTCCATAAATGAATACCATTGCCGGTCATTTGCTCCGATGACGGGTTCCCAATTATGATATTATTTCTCACCGTAGCATTTAACGTATTGGAAATATGAATGGCAAAATAGGAATCCGATATCCGGTTGTTTTCAATCACCACATTTAAACAATCCACTAATTTGACAGAAGCATAATCGTCCATTGCAGAATAGCCTGAATTACGAAACGAGATTCCTTTAATCAAAATATTTTTTCCACTGATAAGCAGCGTTTCATATTTATTTTCACCATCCAGCACCGGATTGTTTTGTCCGATAATCGTTAGCGATTTGGTAAGCGTAAGGCTACCTTCCTTATATATACCTGCCTGCAAAAGAATTGTGTCTTTGTCTTTTGCAATTTCAATTGCTTTTTTCAATGAACGTACAGCCTGATTGGGCCCAACAACAATCGTTTTAGCTGACGCTGCATTTAAAGTAAAAAATATTGATATGAATATAAAAAATCTCATTTATTGCTTTTATAAAATTCATCCCAACTTATTAATCTTCCCTCTTTACCTTCTTTGGCTTTTTCTGCGGCATGCTGTGAAGTAAACGCGGCAACATTACTTCCCATCGGGCTTTTTAATTCAGGGTTAATAAAAAAAACTGTTTTGCCTACATCAATAAAATCATTTTGCTTTTCATAATTAATAACTACTTTTTTAGCTACCTCATTTTCTTTTACTGTTCCGGCTTTTAAAAACCGAACCATACATATCACATCATCAAATTTGTACACCTTCGTCTTTTTAGTAACCACTTCGCCACCGAATTTTGTATCTATAATTCCCATTTTACAGAAAGAGCATTCATCTTTTCCGTAATTGAATGGTTCTGTTTTAGCAGAACATGAACTAATAAAGAATGAAAATAGTAATGCAGCAGCAGGAACAGTTAGTCTTGCCTTTTTGTTCTTCTTATGAATACGATACCACTCTGCGAACCATACTGCAAATGCAAGACAGGCAGCTGCTATTACAATCCATCCACCAACATCCGGAAAAGAATATGCATCAAAGTTTAATAATCGTTTATGACCAATTAACGGAGGTTGATATGATAGACCCTCGACTTGTATTGGAGCAGTAGGATCTAGATTATGTCCGTAATCATAGCCCCATTTATAAAAATCATACATGGCTAATACCCCACCAATAACAGTTAATACCAGATAAGCCAATAAAAATTTCCGGTTCCCGGATATAGACACCAGCATTCCCAACAACATAAAAAAACCGACTACATAAGGAAGATATTTAAACTCAGGAAACATTCCGACAGTTATATGTTTCATTCCTATATAATGATTCAATCCATTGATAATATCGACATCTCCGGTTAAGCCATTAATCCAGATATTCATTGTTAACCCTTCAGGATATTGCGGGGCAAATAAATCAATACGCCATGCGGGTAAAAAGAAAACGGCAATCAATGCGCCGGACGCAAACGCAACAAGTATACGGGAAGTAACACTCAGTGTGTTGGTTTTATTATTCATGTTTCAATAGTTAAAAATGGGGCTGGCGTTTACGACTGATAGAAACCAGCCCCATGTACACAATGCAAAACTCAAAAAAAACGATTATCTATTTTGGCAACAACACTGCATCAACTACGTGAATCATTCCATTCGATGCTTGTATAGATGCAACAATTGTAGCGGTACCATTTAAAATTATTTTACCATCTTTTACACTTACGCTTACATTGCCTCCATTCACCATTCCCAATGTCATTCCATCGGTTAAAAAATCTGCTTTTAGTGAAGAAGTGGTAACATGATACTGAAGGATATTTTGTAAATCGGCTTTCTTATCGTCTTTCATTAATCCTTCTACTGTACCAGCTGGTAATTTATCAAATGCTGTATTGGTTGGTGCAAAAACTGTAAAGGGGCCCGCATTCGATAATGCAGTAACTAATTCTGCCTGTTTCAATGCGGCCACTAATGTTGTATGATCTTTGGAACTCACTGCAACCTTTACAACATCTTTTGCCGATTCATCATCTTTAACAGCTTCCTGTCCGCCGGAAGAAACAGAAGCATCTGCAGTTGCTGATTCATCCGAATTTTTTGTATCGTTATTGCAACTGCTAATTATCAATGACAGTGCTATAAAACTTATATTAAATATTTTTTTCATAACCTGATTTTTAAATTTGAATGCATTTTATTTTTTATCAGTAGCGGGTTCTGTATTTTTCTTACCTGTACTGAATGTCAAGGGTACATTAGATGAAGCAGGGCTTATTCTTATATATCCCTGCATTTCCTGATGTAATGCAGAACAGAAATCGGTACAGTACATTGGATAAATACCAGCTTTTTCGGGCACCCATTTCAAGGTTTGTGTTTCACCAGGCATTATTAATAACTCGGCATTGTTAGCTCCTTTTACTGCAAAGCCATGCGGTACATCCCAATCCTGTTCAAGATTTGTTACATGGAAATAAACTGTTTCTCCAAGTTTTACTCCTTCAATATTATCGGGTGTAAAGTGAGACCGGATTGATGTCATATAAACATGTATTTCATTTCCCTTGCGTTCTACTCTTGCAAAATTATCTCCTTTAGCAGCGTATGGATTTCCGTTTTCTTCAATCTTATAAATCTTCTGGCTGTTTTTCATTATCAATGATGCAGGTATTGCTTCAGCATAATGCGGCTCACCAATCGTTGGAAAGTCGAGTAAGAGTTTCATTTTTTCGCCACTGATATCATATATCTGTGCACTTTGTGTAAGCTCTGGTCCGGTTGGCAGGTAACGATCTTTAGTAATTTTATTATAAGCAATTACATATTTGCCCCAGGGCTTCTTTGTTGGTCCACCCGGAACGCATAAGTGACCGATAGAATAATAAGTAGGCACACGGTCTATTACTTCAAGTGTTTTTACATTCCACTTTACAATTTCTGAAGAAACAAAGAATGATGTATAGGCATTTCCTCTATCATCAAATTCTGTATGCAAGGGCCCAAGACCCGGTTTTTTTACTTCGCCATGCAATACTGCTTCATATTTTAATACAGGAATACCATCATAAAGACCATCATAATTTTTAGCTGCAATGGCTGCTTCTATTTTTGCAAAAGAAAAAACAGGAATCGTTGCGGCCAGTTTACCACTTCCTACAATATATTCACCAGTAGGATCTGTATCACAACCGTGAGGTGATTTTGGACAAGGCATAAAGTAAACCATGTCCGGGCAATCTTTCGGATCTAATACCAATACTTCATTCATCATAGTTGAAGTTGCACTATGTGTTTTATCGTCATACTTATTGTGTACATACTTTACTGATTTTTTTACGCCTTTACCTGATTTTGCATACTCCTCTGCTTTTTTCCAGTTTACTGCCATAATAAAATCTTTATCCTTTTGTGAAGCATTTACTTCCAACAACGTGTTTGCTTTTTCAGAATTGTAACAACTAAAAAAGAACCAGCCTGCAGATCTTCCTTTTCCTGCACGGGCAAGGTCAAAGTTGATACCGGGTGTAAGAATTTGAAAAGCGATATTCATTTCACCTGAAGTTTTATCTACACCAATAAAACTTACTGTGCCTTTGAAATTTTCTTTGGGCGGGTCGCGGAAACGCGGAGCGGGTCGGAACATTGGCGCCTCCAAGTTTCATCCCAAACGGTTGCGCGCCGGGCGGACGCTCAGCGCAGGTACTCGCGAAGGCCTTCTTCGAGACCGCGGAACCTGAAGCCGAAGTAGTCCATGGCCGGCTGGGGATCGAGATCGACTTCCTGGAGAATGAAGTCGATGGCCCCCGGCGAGAGGGGCG
>JANOFP010000505.1:0-3150 GCA_031413675.1 Bacteroidota bacterium | reverse complement strand
ACGTAATGTAGATGCATGGGGTGGTGAATTTAAAAACATGCCGGTGCCGCCAATGAAAGGAGAGACAGTTGTTGGAAGTAAGATTGCTTTATTTACTTGTCCCGAACCAAAAACGCTTGATTGGATAGAAGCTATTACCATTGCTGAAAAATTACCTTATCCTACTTATAATAAAGCATGGTTTAAAAAATCATCGCTGTTTGGCAAGTCATATCTTATTTCTTCTTTTGGTGAAAAAGATGTTGATGAAATGATTGCCTATACAAAAAGAGCCGGTTTGTTTTCTCTTTATCATGAAGGACCTTTTAAAAGCTGGGGTCATTATATACTCGATACTGCTGCTTTTCCCAATGGAAAAGAAGGTTTAAAAAAATCGGTAGACAAAGCACATGCTTCCGGTTTACATTTTGGTGTACATACACTCACTAATTTTATTAATACAAATGATCCCTATGTTACTCCCGTGCCGGATGACAGATTGAGTGTTACTGGTTCGGCGCCGTTAATGAAGGATATCGATCAGCAGCAAAAAGAAATTGAAGTATCATCTCCTGAATATTTTAACCAGGAAAAAAATAACAACCTGCATACGGTAAAAATCGGTAAAGAATTGATTCGTTATAAATCCGTAAGCAGTCAACCACCCTATAAATTACTCGATTGCCAGCGGGGAGCTTTTGGCACAACAGTATCATCTCATAAAAAAGGAGAAACGGTTGGCAAATTGTTTGACCATGCTTACCAGGTATTTTTTCCCAATCTTGATATGCAGCGTGAAATTGCCCTTAACATTGCCAACTTGTTTAATGAAACGGGTATTGATCATTTTGATCTTGATGGTCATGAAGGTTGTCTTGCTTCGGGACAAGGTGATTATGCAATCGAACTATTTGCCAAAGATGTATTTGATAATATGAAGCATGAATTAATATTTGGTACAAGTAATAGCGAAACTTATTTCTGGAATATCGGATCGTATTATAATTGGGGAGAACCCTGGTATGGAGGATTTAAAGAAAGTATGCAGCAATATCGGATCGATAACCAGGGCTTGTTCGACAGAAATTATATGCCGCATATGTTAGGCTGGTATTTATTAAACGAAAGCACAACGATGCCAGAAATGGAATGGATGCTTGCCCGTGCAGCCGGATACAATGCAGGCTTTGCAATGGTAGCAAGACCCGCTGCATTAAGAAATAATCCACTTACGGCACAACTGCTCGATGCAATTCGTGAATGGGAAACAGCACGAACCAGCAATGCATTTAATAATGCGCAACAGGAACAATTAAAAAATCCAAAAAATGAATTTCATCTTGAAAAAATAGCAGAAGGGAAGTGGAATCTTTATCAATACGCTTTGTCATCATTATTTATTCATGAAAAATTTGAACGACAGCCCGGTGAACCTACTCATACTACATGGAAATATATACAAGATTCAAAAGAACAAGCATTGCAATTCCGGTTAAATCTATCCGGAAAAGCAGGCGGCATAAGAAATATTAAAATACAGTTTGATAATTATGCCGAAATGAATTTGCCCATTGACTTAAAAGCCGGTGAAAGTATTGTTTGTGATGGTACACAGGAACTCCGGTTATACAATGAAAGCGGAAAGCCTAAAGGAACTTATCGTTTATCAAATCTGCCTCCGGTAATTACACCGACATCACATACCATTATTTTTGATTGTGCTTTTATGGATGGCGAATCTCCCAAAGTGGAAATGCAGTTCAGGGGTTTGGGAAAAATGGAAATGATAGTTGCAAAAAAATAATAGCTATCTGTTATTTTTTTTATTCTTTTGCACATCTCATAATATTTCGGAGAACACAGTGAGAATGGGGAACACTTGCCATGGCAAAAGAAAATTAAACAGTCTTCTTAGGCGGTAAATCAAAAGCAATCGCT
This sequence comes from Bacteroidota bacterium, assembly GCA_031413675.1. Classification (GTDB taxonomy): domain Bacteria; phylum Bacteroidota; class Bacteroidia; order Chitinophagales; family Chitinophagaceae; genus VBAR01. Next base: position 1,233 of record JANOFP010000505.1, on the reverse strand, counting down.
TCATGTTCAAAATGTCCATTATGTGAGCCATCGCAAAACGGCTTATTTTTTGAAAGACCACAACGGCAAAAGGATACAATTTCTCTTCCCTGTAAATTATAAGTACCGCCGTTTCTGTCCACTACTTCAAAATCACCTTCCACTTTCAACGATCCGTTATTGTTAACTGTAATTTTTGTTTTTGGCATTTTACATTTTTTTTAAAAGTACTTACTAAATGAAAACTACTGCTATTTAAATTTGTTTTAGATAGGAGCCGGCCGGTTGTAGTTACCCAGACAAAACATTTTTTCCGGACAGGCCCACGATTACAATTTCTTTTTTTGAAGATTAATCGGAAAACCCTGGTTGAATTGAAACAATTTTCAATCGTTGAAAAATTTATCATCTTTCCATTTTACAGGGTTATTTATAATGTAATCAGAAATGCGTAGATAAGATTGTTCATTACGAATGATATGTTCATAATAATTCCGTTGCCATAATTTTCCCATGTCTGGTGCGAGGTTTACCTCTGCCCATTTTTGTTTGAATATTTTCAGGCATTCATTTGCCACCAATGATTTGTATGCGCCAACAATATCGCCAACGGTTTTCGAATTTCCGGTAGGGGCGGGGCTTGCCCCCGCACTAATTTCATCCATAATCGAATTATCATAATGGGCAACCGAATCATCATTATAAACAATGGAATTATCATCATGGGCAACCGCATCATTATGGTCAGGTGTGTTTGTTTTATTTTGGTCAGGTGTATTTGTGATATTTTGGTCAGGGTTTACCCTTGTCCCTGTTTTATCCGCAATTACATTATGATAATCCGTGATTGCATTGTCATTATTGACAACCGAATCATCATGGTCGGGGGTATTTGTATTATCATTGTCGGGTTTATTTGTGGTATTTCGGGGGGTGAACCCTGCCTTTGTTTCATTCGCAATCGCATTATCATTTTGGGCAGGGGCAAGCCCTGCCCCTACGAAATCCGTCAACACAATAATCCCGTGAATATGATTCGGCATTATTTGAAAAACATCCAATTCAATATTCGTAAATCTTTCCGGTAATTTTTGCCATTGTTGATAGGCGATCGACCCGAATTCATTCAATTCCATTTGAACACCCGCCAGGGATGCCCCGGTGATTTTTCCAAATAAACATTTTCTATCCTGTACACAAACGGTAATGAAATACAAACCAGCCTGCGAATAATCATATCCTTTCAGCCGGATG
>JANOFP010000504.1:0-4478 GCA_031413675.1 Bacteroidota bacterium | reverse complement strand
AGATCGTTGGCCTTATTACTCCTTCCAAAGCTTTTATACTAAATAAGGCACCAACGAGCATAGCACCGGTATTACCTGCACTTATAAATGCATCCGTTTTGCCGGTAGCTAATAAATGAAAGCCAATGGCAATCGATGAATCTTTTTTTTCCCGCAATGCTTTTGTAGGATGCTCATGCATACCGATTACCTCAGATGCATGGATGATGTGTAAATGAGTTTGTGGTGTTTGACTTTCTAAAAGATGTTTTTCTATTTGTTCTTTATCGCCTATTAAAAACAACTGAACAGGACTTTTGTTTTCTTCAAGAAATTCTTTTACGCCCCTTACAGCTTCCAGTGGGGCAAAATCTCCACCCATCATATCAAGTGCTATATTCATAAGTGGCTACAATGTACTAATTCTATTAAATACAAATTCCCCGTTCGACTGTTTTTCAACAAATCTTTTCCGGGGAAGTCAATTTCATCGAATTTTTTCAATGAAAAGTTATAGTATAAAAACGCTTAACGTCTTTATTTAATCGGCGATTTTTCTACTACTACTTTTCCTTTATAGTATAATTTACCTTCGCTGGCATGTGCACGGTGACGTACATGTGTTTCACCTGTGGTGCTGTCGGTAGATAATGTGGCAGAAGTAGCTTTATAGTGTGTTCTGCGTTTTGCGCTGCGTTGCTGACTGTGTCGTCTTTTGGGATTTGGCATAACTCAAGTATTAAAATCTGTTTAAAATATATTTATCTCACTTACAATTTGTATTCTTAATTTTCAAAGTCTTTAAATTTTTCCAACCCTTTCCAAATCGGGTTTTCTTTTTCTACTTCTTTCTTTTCTTCCGTTTCTAATTTTTTCAGGGCTTCTAAAGCCGATTGGTTGCATAACGGCCCATCCATTTTTTCGTAACCGCATGTCTTAAGCATTGGAATACTTAAAACGATAAATTCATAAATCCAGTTGGAAATATCAAAATGGCTTTCGCCCTGGCTGATATAATACACATCCGGATCTTCTTCCTGCTGATTCATTACCTCCGGTTCTTCCACCATTTTTACTATGATGTTGAACTCGTCCCATAATTCTAGCGGAAGATTGCTGTTGCACCGGTCACAACTTACTTCCATCGTGCCACCTATTTCAAACTTCAGGTTCATAAAACTGCTCTTTTTATCGAGCCATAGATTTATGTGGGCTTTGCAGTTTTTAAAGTCCTGCTCATCATATGTTGCAAAGAACTTGTCCGATATTTCATAACTGAACTCATGTACACCGGGTTTCAATCCTACAAATGCTATTTCAAATTCCCTGCGGTGCGGCATTTCTTCGTCTTTTTATCCTGAAATAAGGGTCGCAAAGGTAGGGGTTTAGGCCTTAAATACGGGATTGAATTAAAATTATTTTTAAAGACTCTTGCTTATTTTAGCCCTCTATTTTTAAATAAACCCATTCAAATTGCAAAAACTGATAGCCCGGATATTTTCTGTCCTCATGAAAAGCAAAAGTTGGGTATTTCTGATACTCTCCGTCATCTTAATTAAGTGGGTATCGCTTTATCCAGCCATAATAGAAAAATACTATTCCAACGGAGTATACCCTGTTATTTCCAAAGTTCAACGTGTTCTATTCGGTTGGATTCCTTTTAGCATAGGCGATCTCTTTTATGCTTTTTTGATACTCATCATTTTTTACAAAACAGGTCAACTGATAAAAATAATTTGGAAAAAGAAATTCAGCCGTCAGTATTTAGTGACGGGGCTTCAGCAAAGTATTTTCTTTTTTCTTTTTGTGTATGTGCTGTTCAATTTATTTTGGGGTTTAAATTATAACCGGCAGGGCATTGCTTATCAACTGAAACTTGATGTAAAAAAATATACAACTGCCGATCTGGATACATTGGTTCGTAAGATCAATGAAAACCTGAATCAGTATGCAGATTTAATTTCAGCAAGTGAAAAAAAATCTTTGAACAGAAAACGGAATTTATTTTCTGAAACCAACGAAACATATAAGTTGGTGACCAATGAATATTCTTTTTTAAAATACGAAAGCAAATCAATTAAGCCATCGTTATTCAGTTATGCAGGAAATTATCTGGGTTTCCAGGGTTATTATAATCCTTTTTCCGGCGAAGCACAGGTGAATACTACCATACCACAATCCATTGAATCTTTTGTAAGTTGTCATGAAGCTGCACACCAGTTAGGATATGCCAAAGAGAATGAAGCTAATTTTGTAGGTTATCTTGCGGCTAAACAATCCGGGTCTGATTATTTTCGGTATTCAGTTTATTTTGATATGCTGAATTATTCACTACCCGATTTGTGGAGAAGAGATTCTTTAAGTGCAAAAAAATATATTGAGCAGCTTCATCCGGCTGTAAAGAAAGACCGAAAAGAATTATATGAATTTTTCCGCAGGCACCGCAACCCGCTTGAAAAAATTGTAGCCTGGGGTTATGGAGAATTTCTTAAAGCAAATAATCAACCCGGCGGTAAAAAAACTTATAATGAAGTAGTGGCATGGTTAATTGCCTATTATAAAAAGTTTGGGATAGGGAAGCTGTAAACATTTTATTCCTTTAATTGTTATAATCGTATGAATAATATTTTAAAATTAGTAATCGCTATTGCAATTCCCTTAATTGTTGGCAGTACCAGTGGTTTTTTTACCATTACGGGTGTTGAAAGTTGGTACCAGACAATTCAGAAGCCATCCTGGAATCCGCCGAGTTGGATTTTTGGTCCCGTATGGACTTCACTTTATATTATGATGGGTATTGCCCTGTTCCTTATCTGGAAATCACCTTTGAGCTCCGATGTGAAAAGAACAGCAATTCTACTTTTTGCAATTCAGCTGGTATTAAATTTTTTCTGGTCATTCATTTTCTTCAATCAACACCAGATTGGATGGGCATTTGTTGAAATTATAGCTTTGTGGTTGTTTATTCTCTTAACCATTTTTGCTTTTGCAAAAATTAATACTACTGCTGCATGGCTGCTGGTACCCTATATAAGTTGGGTAAGCTTTGCCAGTATTTTAAACTTTACAATTTGGAAATTAAATACCTGAGCATTCGTTTAAAATTTATTCTTCCACATCATACTCTCCACCGGCTTATCGTGCTGCCCGCTGTATTTGGCATTTTTCTTTTCGTTGTATTTTATTTCTATTTCACCATCTACCGGGAAATAAATGAGCTGGCCAATCGGCATGCCTTTATAAACTTTCACGGGTTGCTTTACTGAAATTTCCAGTGTCCAGTTACCACAAAAACCAACATCGCCTTTTCCGGCGGTGGCGTGTATGTCTATGCCTAACCGACCTGTTGACGATTTACCTTCTAAGAAAGGAACATGGGCATGTGTTTCTGTGTATTCATCAGTAACGCCGAGATAAAAAATATGCGGGTATAAAACAAAACCCTCATCGGGAATTTCAAATAATTCAATCTGGTTGTGTTTTTTTGAATCCAGGATATGTTCTTTATAAGTTGCCAGTGTTTTGCCCAGGTGTACATCATAACTGTTGCTGCCGAGACAATCACGATCGTAAGGAACTATTTTGATGGTTCCCTTATTAATTTCTTCCAGGATTCTTGAATCAGATAAAATCATTTTTATTTCAGATTTAAAATTTCAAATTTAATATTGGTCGTAATTGATTCGTAAATTTTTTTGTTAGAAAATTAATTTTGAACCAGGCTTTTTTACTAATAAGAAGCATAATTTGAGACAGTTTATTCCGATCCTTCGGCACTTCATTCCTCTTTATATCTTTACACAATCATGTAAATAACAATTCAAATTGTAATTTGGTGCAATGATAAATCTAAAATCTAAAATCTTCAATCTTAAATCCTAACTGTGCCGATTTTTTTTCAACAACAAATCAACGAAACCACAAGACTCGGTATCTGGAAGATTGAAGAGACAGAAGAATTCTTTAAAGCCAATGTACCACAGCACCGGTATGTAACGCATCCGCATAAGCGGCTTCAGCATCTTGCAGGACGTTTTTTACTGCAATACCTTTTTCCATCCTTTCCATATGAACTGATACAGATTGCTGATACAAGAAAACCCTATTTGCCAAATGAAGAATTTCATTTTTCTATTTCACATTGCGGCGATTATGCTGCAGCAATTGTAAGCAGTAATAAACGAGTGGGGATTGATATTGAAATTCCGGTGGAAAAAATTGCGGTTATCAAGCATAAATTTCTGAGTCCGAAAGAACATGAATCTTTTAATCTTATAGAACCTGACAAAGGCAGTATCCCTTTTGCAACTTTACTTTGGTCGGCAAAAGAATCTGTTTTTAAATGGTACGGAGATGGGGGTGTTGATTTTCGTAAGCAAATTCAATTATTGAAGCAGCATGAAGGCAACGATACAATTGATTGCTTCTTTTCGAAAAATAATGCTGAGTTGATAATACATTACCGGCAGTTTGAGCATTTGGTTCTGGCGTGGGTGGTG
>JANOFP010000503.1:0-1699 GCA_031413675.1 Bacteroidota bacterium | reverse complement strand
ATATAGTTGTTTTCGTATCTCAACAATATGAACTTGCTTTTTTCCTCAACTATTTTTTGCACATCAAACCCCCATTCTCCGAAGGGAAAATGGTTTTTGCCCAATGGAGAAAATGATTTTTCATTGGAGAAATCATCAATTTGTCAATGAAGATAGTTGGACTGAGCGGGATAATTAATTGGGGATAACAGTAGCTGGTTACCGGATTTTCATTGGGGAAATGACAGGGGTTGTCTTAAAAAATCATTAAATTTTCAATGAAATTAATTTGGAAGACTTGGGAAATTGATGGCATTTAACAATGGAAATTTGAAATACGGTTATTAAAAATAAGTAACAAGTATTTTTTTAATTCTTCTACGGCATGTATTTATCCAGCTTATTGGGGAGTAAATAAAGTATCGGTGTAATTACAAAAATGCCAATACTAATTTCAGGTTTCCAGAAAGAGATACCAAATGCAATTGCATAAACAACCGGTGAAATAAGAAAAAGAACTTTGGCTTCTTTCTTTACTTCAATGGGTAATTCACGGGTCATCAATGTTGGTTTATTTATACCATACAGCCATTGACAATAAAGAGAAATATTACATAAACTTAGATTCAATCCATATATCATGATGGCATACCATTGGAAAGTTGCGTTTGCCAGCAGCCTGGTACTGAAAGGCACCAGGCAAACTATCATATAAAATAAAACACCAAGAAAAATAAAGTAACGGTTGCTTTTACCAATATATTCAAATAGCATGCGATGCCCAAACCACATAATACCAAGTACTATAAAGCTGATCACATAACAAAGTAGTCCAGTCCAGGTATGATGCAGTGCATTTAATAATCCAGTTAATCCCGGCTCTTTTATTACAGGAAGCTCCAGTTCAATTGCAAGTATTGTCATTGCCACACTAAATATTCCATCGCCTAAAGCTTCAAGGCGGGATGAATGCATCGGTAGTTTTTGATTGCGTTCAGTCATAATCAGTAGTTGAGTAATTCTAGTCCAATATAAATTTATTAAGAATTATTTGTTTCAATTGGTTGTTGATGAAAAATTTTCGATAATAGTTCATAGAGTTCCGGATGTTTTGATTTTAACAAATCGGGTCTCTCAAAAAAATATTCCGATACTACTGCAAAAAACTCTGATTCATTTGTGGCGCCATATGGATTGATATCCGAATCTTCAGCCAGAATTTCTTTTATATTTTTATGCATCAGTTGTAACCAGGGCAGGATATATTTTTTCTCTAATAAAAACGCAGGAATGCCATCAATTGCCCCATCTGTTTTATCAACCAAATGCACAAATTCATGAATGGCTGTATTTGTTTTTCCGGTCTTGTTTGAGAATGCCTGGCGTAATTCATATTGTGATAAAATCATAACATGATTCAAAGCGCCACTACCAACCATACCCAGTACATTTCGATCTGTGCCTTCCTGTTCAAATTCATAACTGAATGAATCAGGATATAAAAGCACTTCATGTAATTGAACATACTCCCATCCCGCAAAGGCAAAAATGGGAATGATGGCACTCGAAGCTATCAATACTTTATCTAAATCTTCAACTGAAGTTTTTACTCCGGTAATTTTTACCCGGGACAAAAAAGTCAGCATACGGGTTTCGAAATGTTTTTTATCTTCATCATTTAACTGAGAATAAAAGGGTATTTGTTCAGTTAAAATTGCCT
>JANOFP010000502.1:0-5239 GCA_031413675.1 Bacteroidota bacterium | reverse complement strand
TGAAATAAAAAAATTAGACCCCGATCCAAATGATATTGTTGTTTTTTATTATTCCGGACATGGCTTTAGAAAAGATGAAGACAAACGCCCCTATCCTTATATTGACCTGCGATCTAAAACAGATACGGCAAGAAAATCATACCTGGTCAACTCAAAAAATATTGAAGATATTCAGACTGAAATAATAAAAAAAGGTGCAAGATTTAATCTAATCATCAGTGATTGTTGCAATAGCCTGGTAACAGAGACAAATAAAACCGGCGACCCCATCAGTGAAACTAAAGATGCAGGACTTGATTTTAGTGAGGATAATTGTAAAGCACTTTTCCTGAATCCAACTCCGCAGTCAATCCTGATTACTGCAGCTAAAGAAAAACAATTAGCAACCAGCAATAATACTTTTGGAGGATTCTTTTCCTATTTTTTCAAAGCTGCCGTGGAAGATCATTTAAGTCCATTAAAGAAAAATATAACCTGGCAGCAGATTATAGATCAGGCAAGCGCTAAAACCACCGAAAAAGCACAACGTACCTATTGTTCCAAACCTTATATCAGAAAAAATATCTGCAATCAGCAACCAATTGCAGGAATAAAAATTATTAAAAAGTAATTATCAAACGATTCTAATTAATAATTAGCCCTCTGTTTTATTTTTAGGATAAACCTTTTCCTTTAATTTTTTAATAATGGTATTATTCCACTTGTCATCTTTTCGATATTCATCCCAAATTGCATCGTCATTTAAAATGTATGAATATGGAAACCCATTGTCAACTGCCGCTTCTAAATTTTTCCAGGCGTCTGTTTTATTTCCAAGTTGGGCATATAATTTTGCAAGGGTATAAAGAGTCGAAAAATCATTTTTATTTTGAGCCAGATAGTTTTGATAAAAAGGCAATGCATCATTTGGCAGGGCGGACATGAATTTTAACCGTCCAGATAAATCAGAAAGTTCAGGTATTTTGAAAGGGTGATTCTTTTCGGATTCCTTCATCAATGATTCGGCTTTTGCAAACGAACCGGAATGAATTAAATACTTTGAAAAAAGTAACTGCATCGTAAAGTTTATTTCTTTCCGGAAATATAAAGTATCTAATTGTGCTAACGCATCCTGATATAAAAAAGTCATCGCATAGGTTTGTGTTAATTTTGTTCTTGTATTCGCATCATCGGGTTTAAGCCCCAGTGATTTTTTATAATATGGCGATGCCTTTTCCGGCAATCCCTGCCAAACATATAAATCACCAATTTTATAATTTATATCAGCTACTGCATCTACTTGTTTCATTAATGAGTCTGCCTTTAATAAATAAGTAATACCAGTAGAAAGCGGATGAGTTATCAAACTAGCAGGTGAAATAAATGTATTAATACCTGGCAATTTGTTTTCTTCATCATTTTCAATCTTATCAATTAATATATTATCATTTTTTTGAATAAGTAACTCCTCCTCTTCATCCGGAGGAAAATATTTTTTATCGCCCGGAAACCCTTTTGGATTAGCAGCTACCAGATCATAGAGGAATAATCCTGCTTTATGAAACCAGGTGGCATCAGCTGGAAATAATTGTGTCATCCTGTAATAAAAAGCATTCAATTCATTTTGTCCTTTTATTCTATCTTCAAAAGCAAAGCTGCGTATTACATTTTCCGCATCCTGAAAATGACCGGTACTTTCAAGCATATTCCACAGCTTGAAATAACCACCCATAAATTTTTTATCATCCTTGATTATAAGCTTATACTGCTGAGCAGCTTCTGCAAAATGATTCCAGTTTTCATACAGCGTGGCCAGAAAATAACGGTCTTCAATTTTCAAATAATAACTATTCTTATATCTCTTAAGCATGCAGTCTTTCGATTTTTTTCCGACCAATTGCTTTTTTAAACCTTCTACATGCTTTGTAAAAGTTATGTCGTCCATATAGTTTTTTAAAGCATAATTGAAAATTATCTCCCCCTCTTGCCAGCGTTGTTGTTGAAAGAGGAGTTTTCCAAGAAAATGAAATGCAAGTGGATTTTTATTATCCAAAGCAATGACTTGTTTAAATTTTCTTTCAGCAAGATCATATTCATATTCTTCAAATGCCCTTAAGCCCAAAACAAAATTTCCCATCACATCGGCTTTACTTATTTCAAGTGAGTCAATACTGCAGGGGGCCTTTGTGACTATACTCTCATCAATTTGTGGATTTCTTTCGCCATCAATACCTGTCGATCGTTTTAAATAAAAAGGTTTCTTACGTATATCCGCTTCATAAAAAAAAGAATCTGATAATGCATATTCTGTTGTGTTCAGATACACATAACCTAATCGCTCAAAAGGAAGATAATGCCGTGTATTCATTTTAATACTTTTCCGGAACATTTCTTCTGCCTTCAACTGGTTTCCGGTTTTCTCATTTAAAATTCCAATGTTCACATACGTATTTTGATAATCGGGTTGTAATTTTTTTGCGCTATCAGCAGCCTGAATACCTTTTTCATACTTGTTGGTAGTGGCATATAACCCGGCTAAGTTTGACCAGGGTATCGCCCATTTAGGAGCAATTGTGGTTGCCAGGATAAAATTTTTCTCAGCAGAATCAGTTTGATTTCTCAATTTATACAACATGCCAAGCTCATTATATATAAAAGCTGCATTCTTTTCTACTAACAAAGCTTTCCGTAATTCAACAAATGCTTTATCAATTAATGTGTCAGGATTTTCGACAGTTGGAATTTTTACCCGTGCGGCAACTGAACCGAAATAATATTTATCAATTTGCAACGGTCGGTATAATTTATCAGTCGAATCAGTTAGTTTTAATGCAACTGAAAATAGAATTGGATAAACATCATAATTACTCCTTTTACTATTATAATAACGCCTGCGTTCTAATTCAGCCGCATCGCCTTCCAGGTATAAGTTAATTATCTTTTGTCCCCGGTCATGTAACAATACAACCAGATTGTCATTGAAAACATCAAGAGCATCTTTATCCTGCTGCAATAATTTTACAAACTGAATTAATTTTTGATTTATTATTTTATCGAGATTCTTATCGCCAAATTGTTTCAGTAATGCAAAAGGAATTTTATCTTTTGGTAAAGAATCTAATTGAAAAAAATCAAATTGCTCTTCCGGGTTTTTTGATTTAAATAACTTATAAAAATATTTTTGCAATTGCTCTACCTCTGTACCTGTTTCCTTTTTTTGCAAAGTCATAGCCATTACGAAAGTCTTATTTAATGAGTCTGTAATTGAATTATCAACTTCAGCCATTTCAAAGCTTTTATTCTTCGCATTTAAAATCGGAGTTTGCTTGAGATCGTCTCTTTTCAAAATTTCATCATCGGCAAATTTTGATATGAGAAAACTTTCAATTTCAGCTAGTGTAATCTTTCCATTTTTGTTAGCATCGGCAAGTACTTTTAATCCATTGAGTAAATAATAAGAAAAAACTCCGCTACCATTTCCCCAGTCAGCATTTTCTGCAGATAGCTCATCGGGTCCGCAGGAAGTAATTCGAATTTCATTATTTTCTACTGCCCGCAATTGATCCCCTACCAGTTGATTTCCCCGGAAATCATTCCCAGCTAGATTTCCGGAATGACAAGCATCAGTAATTAAAATTACTTTCGCTTCATTTTTTGTAGAAAGTGTATTCGCATAATAATTCAAATCTTCTATCCGCAAAGCATTATTAATATAATTTGTACGCGGTGTATTTTGTGCAAGCAAAAAGCCCAGTTTGTAAATAGTCGTATTTTCCATGTCTCCATGTCCGGAAAAATAAAAATATACAATGTCATTTTTTTTTGCTTTTCGAATCAGCCATTTCAATTCTTTATATATGGCAGCAAAACTTGCAGCTGAATCCAGCAATAATCTTATATTTTCCTCAGGTACTGAGCCGCCGGCTTTTGATAAAAGATAGTCGTTAAAATTTTGCGCATCTTTCGTAGAAAACCGTAATTTTTTTATCCCGACACTTTCATAGTTTGAAACACCAACAATGACAGCATAGGTATTTCCTTTACTTATCGTAGTGTTGCTAATTGGGGCAGGAGTTTGCGATTCAGCATGCCCCAAGAAAAAAATTAAAAGTAAAAAGATAAATAGTTTTTTAATATTCATCAGATCCATTTTTAATAAACAATAAATAAAATCTGTTCCTGTTATTTGTTACTCTGTTTTAAAAACCGGCGTTTGTGCACAGGGCTTATACGTGTTATCCGTTTGCGGGCATAAAGTTCGGGAAGCTTTTGATATAGTTTGTTTTTTTACACCCGACATTACTTCCTCCCAGGTAATGTCCTGATAAAATGGCCCCATAAATTTTTCTAACGACTCACGAAAATTGAAAGTGAATATACCTCCGATATTAGTATTCCCAGCTGATAATTCTCCTTTTGCCGCTGCTGTCATTAAGAGAGATTGTTTTTCTGCACGCATAAAAAGTGCTTCGCAGTTTTCCATTTTCCAGCCAAGTGATGCACCTCGTGTTGTTGCAATATCCGTTATTGTATTACTTGCTAAACCCGGATCGGAATTGCAGCAATCGCTAAAAACAAGATTCAATCTTGCACCCTTCTTTTTTATTTTCTCAAAAACATCTTCAATATTTAAAGCGTTTGCCCCACCATAAGGCTGAAAACTCTTTGCACGCAAATCCAAATCAGGAAATGATTTCTCATCTTCATTTTTATTAAACCCATGACCTGAATAATAAAAAACAATAATATCGTTGACAGAAGGGACAATCGCTTTTAATGCGAGGTCAACGTTTTTCTTATTATATGTTTTTCCAAAAATGAGTTTTGGAACAAGTTTTATTTTTAAATATTCTGCAATCTGATGAAATGTTTTAAACGTAGCATTTTTATCAATTACACAACTATTTCCAATGCTGATATCATTTGTGTTAGCTACGATTACCAAAAAAAGTTTTGGTTTGATCCCTGTTTTCAATAAAATTGTTTTTGCTGTTGTTGGCTTTATCGTTCCGGGGATTTGAACTTTTGGATCTTTAGGGGAACCTGTTCCTTTTGGAAAATCAATATCAATGGTTGAATTAGCTTGATCTTTTCCGGAACCTTTTGGAGAATTTCCTTTTGTATTTCCTGTATTTACAGCCGGTACACCTTTATTTTTTTCCTGAATAATAAATTGATAAAAAGGATCAGAGGAACTAAAATACTGACGGATGAGATTTTCTTTGAGTGTTATTTTATTTAAAAGATTTATTTCTTTAAG